>JACRCO010000070.1 GCA_016218975.1 Deltaproteobacteria bacterium | reverse complement strand
TGTCCAGGATCTCGCCTTCGATTTCGCTGGATTTGAGGACTTCAAGCGTGAGCGTGCGCAACTCGGCTTCTTTCCGGAGAGGAAATCCAAGAGCCTGCATGCGTCCGATCAGCCGATCCTGTTTGTGGCGGACGGCGGCAAGCCGAGGAGAAATCGCGTCCTGGTTCCAGCGGAATCGAGGCCAGTCCGGCAGATCATAGATGTAATTGTTCATTCACCGCGCTTCATGCGGAGATTATAGCCGATATTCTCCGCATGAGCAAACGTCACTGCTTGGTTTAATGACCGGATCGGCATAAAACAGCATAAAATGCGGAGAATAAGGCCCGTAATCTCCGCACCTAACGTTCCTTCTCCAGCCCCAGCCGCTTCCACAGGAAGCCGAATTCGAACGGTTCGCTGCCCTCTCTTCTGGAGTGCCTATTTCGTGTTGTCGGACGCCGGGAGGACCGTGTGGTGATGATTGGTTCCGCCCTCATGCGGATGCGGGTGCGGATGGTGATGGTGTGCACCCGCTGGATGCGGATGCTCGTGGGGATGATCATGATGCGCGCCAATCTAACACCCGATCCGCGATTGCGTCAAACGAGATTTATAATCATGACGCGCCTGAGGGCGCATGTTTGCCCAGCGTCTTCTTCAGGTGTTCGGCGGCGGCCGACGTCTTGATCCCCTTGCTGTCGAGGACCTCCGCGGGGGAAACGCCCTTCTTGCCGTAGAACGCCGCGTCCGCTTCGTGATCGACCTGCAGCGAGGATCCTTATATGCCGAATGGGCTTGGCGTTCTCCACGTAGATCATTGTCGTCATCATGCCGGTATGACCCATCGCCTTCATAATCGCAAAGGAGTCCGCTCCTGCTTTGGCGATTAAAGGCACCCGCGTCATTGCCATCTCGGGTCGATATCGCTGTTCAGAATCTGTTGGAACCAGATTCGTTGTAGTCGGCGTAAAAAGAAAGGGGCTACGCAACTATGCGTAACCCCTAAGATTATCGTGGCAGTCCCAGCGGGGTTCCCCTCCGGACCTTCGCCGTCCTGGCTCATGTCCTCCGGGCCGCCTCGGCTCGCTTACGCCGCCGTCCATGGCGGCTTTTCCTCGCTAATCGCTCGGCGCTCGCCTCGGTTCGAACCCCGCGTGGAATTGTGTAACCGCCAGGAATGAAAAAGCCCCCTAACGGGGGCTCGGGCATTCGTGGCGGTCCCAGCGGGGTTCGAACCCGCGTTTTCGCCGTGAGAGGGCGGTGTCCTGGGCCACTAGACGATGGGACCGTATTGGCTGAGGAGCCAGGACTCGAACCTGGAAAACCTGGTCCAGAGCCAGGTGTGATGCCATTTCACCACTCCTCAACGGAGAATGCAGATTACCCGATACGGCGCAAGACCGTCAAGGGGCGAATACAATGGCAAATACAGGCGTCAGATGTCGAGTATGACGGAGGCGCGCCAGCCCGTCGCGGTCCTCTCCACGGCGAAACGGTGCAAGGTGACGGCTTTGACGTCCACGTTCAGAGGGTGCCTATCGCGATCGATCTTCTCGCCGCGCGCTTCCGCAAGGAGGCGGTACGATCCCCCCATGTCTTCGATTCGGAGTGAGTGGAGGCGCAGAAGGAGTTGTTCGGCGTCCTTGTAGTAGATCAACTCCTGTAGGAGTTCGAAAAGAAGCAGGTCGAGGGCGCCTGATGAGAGGGCTATGCGGCGGACTTCCAGGGGTGCGATCGTCTCCAGCGCATCCACCATCACGTTCATGGTCGCATCGCCCGCGGAGACGAACGTCTCCTCCGGCGTGGCGCCCCACGCTTCGAATGCCACGTCCGCGATGGCGATGTTCTCAAGGTAGCGGTACGGCGTGTCAGGCCTCGCAGCCCCGGAGCATTCCCTCGATCGTTTTCCGGTCGTCCTCCACATTCGGGCCTATGAAGACTATCCGCGTCCCCTCCGCCGGGAACTCCTCGAATTCGGCGCGCCCCGCCACGTAGTTGAACAGGAAGCTCCCGCCGCGGAAATGGACGAAACCCTTCGCCCGGAAGACGGAGGGCGGGAAAAGCTCCACGGCCTCCCGGAACCGCAACTCGTCGAGGGGCGAGTCGGCGGTGTAGGAGAACGAGCCGAAGACTCCTTCGCCACGCACCGGGACGCTCAGGGCACGATCCTCGATCGCAAGCCCGAACAGGACGCATACATCGGCGCCGCACCGCACGGTCTTCAGGACGGCGGCGTCCGGGTTGAATACACGGACCTGGGCGACAACCTTCTCTATATCCGCTTCGGTCACGAGGTCGATCTTGTTGATCAGCACGATATCGGCCGCCCGGAGCTGGGAACGGCCGGCGTAACCGACGGAAGGGAATCGGATGCTCATGTCCGCGTCCACGATGCACACGACGCTGTCGAGCCGAACGCGGGATATCCTCTCCTCGACCTCGTAGACGAGGGCATCAGCCTCCGCGATCCCCGTCGCTTCGAGAATGATGTATTCGGGGTGGACCCGGTCGAGGATCTCCTCCACAGCCGCTTCGAGCTCCCCGGTCAGCGAGCAGCAGACGCAGCCGCCGACGAGCTCGGCGATCTCCACGTTCTTCCCCCGGATCACCTCGCTGTCGATGGGGAGTTCGCCGAACTCGTTCATCAATACGGCGTACCGGCGGTCCGCCTGATCCAGCACCTTCCGGACCAGGGTAGTCTTCCCGCTCCCCAGGGACCCGGCGATAAGACCGATCGGGGTCCTCGCTTCCGGCGCACCCAATGGGTTACCCCTTCACGTTACCGACGGGCAGTAGTTTCGCCACGCGCCGGCTGATTCCTGCGAGCTCCGTAGCCTCGATCACCTGGTCGATGTCCTTGTAGGCGGGACCCGCTTCCTCGGCGAGACCGGACCACGTGGCGGTCCGGACGTAGATCCCTCTCGACTCCATGTCCGCCTGGAGCTTCCGCCCGTGCCACCGCTTCTTCGCGGCCGTCCTGCTCATCGTGCGGCCGCTGCCGTGGGCCGTCGTGAAGAAGGTATGGCCGGCCCCTTTCACCCCGGCGAGCAGGTAGGACCCCGTTTCCATGCTTCCGCCTATGATCACCGGCTGGCCCGTGAGGCGATAGACCTCGGGAAGGCCCTCCATGCCGGGGCCGAAAGCCCGGGTCGCCCCCTTCCTGTGGACGAGGAGCTCGCGTGACTCGCCCCCCACATCGTGTTTCTCGATCTTCGCCGTGTTGTGGGCGACGTCATATACCTGGTGGAGGCCGAGGTCCCTGGGGTCCTTCCCGAAGACTTCCGAGAAGACCTCACGGATCCTGTGCAGTATGACCTGGCGGTTGACGAAAGACATGTTGATGGCGCATTTCATGGCGGCGAAATAATCCTGCCCTTCAGGAGATCGGAAAGGGGCGCACGCGAGCTCCCTGTCGGGGATCTTGATCCCGTAATCCCGTTCCATCACCCGGAGGAAGACCTGGAGGTAGTCCGTCGCCACCTGGTGGCCGAACCCGCGGCTCCCGCAGTGGAACATAACGACGACCTGGTCCGGCGCGACGATCCCGAAGCTCCGGGCGAGCCCGTCGTCGAAGATGTTCTCCGGGCGGGCGACCTGGATCTCGAGGTAGTGGTTGCCGGACCCGAGGGTGCCGATCTGCTTGTGGCCGCGGTCGACCGCTTTCTCGCTGACCTTGCCAGCATCGGCTCCGGGGATGCATCCTCCCTCCTCCGTGCGCTCGAGGTCTTCCTCCCAGGCGTACCCGTTCTTCACGCACCAACGGGCGCCCTGTTCCACGGCTTCGCGGAACTCGTCCCGCGACAGTCGCACGAATCCCGTGGCGCCGACGCCCGCCGGGACGCGATCGTAGAGCTTGTCAACGAGCTCGCGCAGGCGCGGCCGGATTTCATCATGGGAAAGACTGGTGAGGCAAAGCCGCATTCCGCAGTTGACATCGAACCCGATCCCGCCGGGGGAGATCACGCCTTCCGCGGTGTCCATCGCCGCGAGTCCTCCGATGGGGAAACCGTATCCCCAGTGGCCGTCGGGCATGCAGCAGGCGTACCCGACGATTCCGGGAAGCGTCGCGACGTTCGTCAGCTGGTCGATCACCCCATCGTCGAAATCGGCCAGGAGCTTCTCCGTGGCGAGGATTCGTCCCGGGACGCGCATCCCTTCCTTGAAGGTGACCGGTATCTCCCAGATCGTGTCCGAAATCCGATGGATATCCTTGAAAATCGCCATTTTCTTCCCGTGGTGGCCGTACTCCGGAGGTTTTTCCGCCGGCATATATTGGATGCGGCGAAAACCGATTGGAATGAAATTCGGGAAATAAGGGAAGGCAACCGGTAGCAGCCCCGCAAGGAGAAAAAGGTTGATCTCCCGGGCGGGGTTTTTTTATGGCCGGGCGGGTTTGCCGCCTTTATAGGTGTCCTTCAATCCGATGATCCGGTTGAACACAAGGGCGCCCGGTTTGGAGTCGAGGGCATCGGTGATGAAGTAGCCATGGCGGAGGAACTGGAACCGCTCCTCCGGCGGCGTTGGAGCAAGGCCGGGCTCGACCATGCATCCCCGAAGGACGTTCACCGATCCGGGATTCAGGAAATCCTTGAAGGTCTTTCCTTCCTCCGCTGCTTCCGGATCGGGGACGGTGAAGAGCCGGTCGTACAGGCGAACTTCGGCGGGCACGGCGTGCGCGGCCGACACCCACTGGATTGCGGTCGTTTTCTTCCGCTTGACGCCGGGAGCCTTGGCGGGCGAATCCGGGTTGTAAGTGCAGCGCAGCCCGGTCACGGCTCCGGTTGCGGGGTCCCTTTCGACTTCCTCGCATTTCACGATGTAGGCGCTCATCAGTCGCACTTCGCCGCCCGGCTTGAGACGCAGCCAGTCTGCGGGCGGGTCTTCGCTGAAGTCGGTGCGTTCGATGAATATCTCCCGGGAAAACGGAAGTTGCCGGGAGCCTTCCTTCCCGATGTCGCGAGGCCAGTAAGGGGATTCCACCCACTCTACCTTGTCGTGCGGATAGTTCGTTATCGTCACCTTCAGCGGCCGCAGCACGGCCATGACCCGTGGGGCGCGTGCGTTCATATCGTCGCGGATCGCGTCTTCGAGGATTTCCATGCTCACCCGGCTGTTCGCCTTGTCGACACCTATCCTGGCCGCGAAAAGCCGGATCCCTTCCGGCGTATATCCGCGGCGCCGCAGCCCGGCTATCGTAGGCATGCGCGGATCGTCCCATCCCGCAACAAGCCCTTCCTCCACGAGTTGCAGGAGCTTGCGCTTGCTCATGAGCGTGAAGTCGAGGTTCAGGCGCGCGAACTCGTACTGGCGCGGCCTGGGTTCCGGAAACAGATTGTCGACGAGCCAGTCGTAGATCGCCCGGTTGTTCTCGAACTCCAGCGTGCAGATCGAGTGCGTTATGTTCTCCATGGCGTCCGAGAGGGGATGGGCAAAGTCGTACATGGGGTAGATGCACCAGGCATCGCCCCGCCTGTAGTGGGATTCGTGCCGGATCCTGTACAGCAGCGGGTCGCGCATCTTCATGTTCTTCGCAGCCATGTCGCATTTGGCGCGAAGTACGTGCGTGCCGTCGGGGAAATCGCCGGCGCGCATCCGGGCGAAGAGGTCCAGGTTCTCCTCCACGGAGCGGCCGCGGAAGGGGCTTTCCTTCCCCGGTTCCGTGATCGTCCCGCGGTTCCGGCGGATCTCCTCCTCGCTTTGGCTGTCCACGTAAGCTTTCCCGTCCTCGATCAGCCGGACGGCGAGATCGTAGAGCCGCTCGTAGTAATCGGAAGCGAAGAAAAGCTTGTCCTGCCAGTCGAACCCCAGCCAGCGCACGTCGCGGATGATCGACTCTACGTACGCCATGTCTTCGGTCTCAGGGTTGGTGTCGTCCATCCGCAGGTGGCAGACGCCCCGGAACTCGTTGGCTATGCCGAAGTTCAGGCAGATCGACTTGGCGTGTCCGATGTGAAGGAATCCGTTGGGTTCGGGGGGGAATCGAGTCGCGACGCGGCCGCCGTAGGCCCCGGCAAGCGTGTCGCGCCGCACGATCTCCCTGAGAAAATCGAGGCTTTCCTTTTCTTCGTATCCCTTCGTATCGGAACCCGATTCCGCCATGGCTGCGTATTGTATATCAGTTGGAGAGGATTTGTTTCGCCGCTTTCGAAAGTCGCCTGGCCGTTTCCTCCCGCCCGAGAACCTCCATGACGTCGAACAGCCCGGGGGAGGCGGTCCCGCCCGTCAATGCCACGCGGATCGGCTGGTGGATTTTCAATGCGCCTCCCCGTTTTTCCACGGCCTGCGCCAGCGCGGCCTCCATCGCCGCGTGGGAAAACTCCGGGAGGGCCGACAAGGCTTCCGCGATCTCGGACAGCACGGGTGCGATCTCGCGCGTGAGGAACTTCGCGGCGGCTTTCGGATCCGTCTCCTTCTCACGGAAATAGTATTCCGCGGCATCGGCCATCTCCGCAAGCGTCCGCGAGCGCTCCTTCAACGTCGAAACGGCCCGGGAAAGCCATGGAGATGGAACGGCTTCGATCCCTTTGGCTTTAAGGAAGGGGATGAGAAGGCCCGCGGTCCGGTCTGCGTCCGCTTCCTTTATGTAATGGGCGTTCAGGTGCAGCAGCTTGTTCGTGTCGAACCGGCTGGGGGAAAGGTTCACGTGCTCCAGCGAGAAAAATTTCTGCAATTCCTCTATGGAAAAGATCTCCTGGTCCCCGTGGCCCCATCCGAGCCGTGCGAGATAGTTCACGATCGCTTCGGGAAGATAGCCCATGTCGCGGTACTTCATTACGGAAGTCTCGGCGTCGCGCTTCGACATCTTCCCCCCCTCCATCCCGTGAATCAGGGGGAAGTGGCCGATCCGGGGGACAGGGTACCCCAGCGCTTCGTAGATGAGGAGTTGCTTGGGAGTGTTGTTCAGGTGGTCGTCCCCGCGCAGAACGTGCGTGATTCCCATGGAGGCGTCGTCCACGACGACGACGAAATTGTAGGTCGGCGTGCCGTCCGTGCGCAGCAGGACAAGGTCGTCCAATTCACTGTTGTCGAAAGTAACGTCTCCCCGAAGGAGGTCACGGACCACGGTCTGCCCGGAAGGCGGCGTCTTGAACCTTAAGACGAAGGGCTTCCCCTCCGCTGCGGAGGGGGGCAGGCTCCGGCAGCGGCCGTCGTACCGGGGTTTCTCCTTGCGGGCCTTCATCTCCTCACGGCGGATTTCCAGTTCCTCGGGCGTGCAGACGCAACGGTACGCCTTCCCTTCCGCGAGGAGGCGCTCCGCTTCCTTCAGGTATATCTCCATCCGGTCGGTCTGGTAAAAGGGGCCTTCGTCCCAGGTGAGTCCGAGCCAGCTCATGCCGTTCAGGATCGCCTGGACGAATTCCTTCGTCGAGCGCTCGCGGTCGGTGTCCTCGATCCGAAGGATGAATTTGCCGCCGTGCCTGCGGGCGTACAGCCAGTTGAAAAGGGCGGTCCTCGCCCCCCCGATGTGGAGCTCCCCCGTGGGGCTCGGGGCGAAACGGGTTACGATGGAGGACATTTTAGAACCTCTATTGGATTGCCAGGCCCGCGTATCCGACGACCTGGTTGCGGTCGCCGCTGACGTCGCCGGAAGTTGCATATTTTATCAGACGGGCCTCGGTAGCGCCAAGTGCGAGGGCTGCGAAGAGGACGACCGTCGCGGGGATAACCCCGCACATAGTGATGCGTTCCGAACGGACCGTCCGGTAGAGGCCTTCAGGGTCGAGGGCGAGGATTCGCGCGATCGCTTTTTGGTCCTTGATCCGCGCGGAAGCGTCCGTCTCGTAATGGGTCATGTCCGAACTTGCGATCAGGAGCGGAGGAGACGGATCGTCGCGGAGGACCCGTGCGACGGCTTCTCCGAGAGAGCGGCAATCCGTGGAAGAGAGACGCCCCAGCGCGACCGGAACGAATCGGAACGATTCGCGGAAACGGCGCAGGAACGGGAGCTGAACCTCCAGCGAGTGCTCCCTGCTGTGCGCAAGGTGGTCTTCGGAAAGGAGGATGGAAGCGGCAAGCAGCCTCCTTGCGAGGTCTTCGTCGATTGGAACCTTCCCCCAGGGCATACTCCAGCACCCTTGCGACATGATGGCGGCTTCCGCCCCGATGCCGGAATGATTCGGACAGAAAATGAGATGGCGGTCGGGGATTTCCACCGAGGAGAAAACCTCCCCGGCCACGGCTCCGGAATAGATGTAGCCCGCATGCGGGACGATGATGCCTTTTGCGCGAATTTTGTCGGAGATGTCGGGGGTGAGGAGGCGAACCTCCCGCTCCAGCTCCCCGGACGACCCCGGGTAAAATTGACCCGCGACGGCAGGCGGCCGAATCATGTTCATATTTATACAATATTCCGGTATTTTAAGGAAGAATCCCGATTGACAGGCGGCAAGGGGTTGCCTATAGTATCTTTTTTAATTTTCGGGGAAGTTTGTCCTTTGTACATAAGAATTTCGGAGATCCCCCGCGAGGGGCTGGACGTTTTCGCGAGCAGGGGAAGGTCCTGGATTCCCAGGATGCTGGAAGGGATGGATCCCTCTCCCCTGCAGGGCTGCCGGTTGGTAGCCGCGGAACTTGTACTCACCCTCGAAGGGCGTAATATCTTCGCGGACGGTTCTTTCACCGCGGAGGGCGTGGCGGTCTGCGACCGGTGCGCGGAAGCGATCCGGGTCGCGCTGGAAAAGGATTTTCACACGGTACTGGTTCCCGGCGAAAACGGCCCGGCGGGGTCGTCGAACCTTGAGCTGCACGAGGCGGACCTCGATATCGGTTTCTACTACGGAGCCGGCGTCGAGGTGAAAGACGTGTTATGGGAACAGGTGGCCCTGGCGCTTCCCGTCAAGCTGCTCTGCAGCGAGGAGTGCAACGGAATTTGCCCGGAATGCGGCGGGAACCGGAACCGCGGGGAATGTGGGTGCCCCGGCACGCGGGCGCCGGGCCCGTTCGATATATTGAGGAAACCGAAGGAAGAAAAGGAGTAGAGAATGCCGAATCCGAAACGACGGGGATCCAAGACCCGCAGGGACAAGCGGCGGACGCACAAGAAGCTGGCCGATCCCGCGCGCAGTATTTGCCCTCAGTGCAAGCAGGTGAAGCGGCCGCATGCGATGTGTCCGAATTGCGGAACCTATAACGGCCGGGAAATCATTGCGAAGGATTAGCTCGGCGGCCTTCAGCACCTTCCTTCGATGAAAATTGCAGTCGATGCGATGGGGGGGGATCACGCTCCGGCGGAGGTGGTCCGGGGAGCGGTGCAGGCGGCGCGTGAGCTGGATCTTCCGATCATATTGGTAGGCAGGGAGGATCTGATCCGCGACGAGCTGCGCTCCTGCGGAGCCGTGGCCGGAACGGTCGAAGTGGTGCATGCGCCGGAGGTCGTCGAGATGTGCGACGTTCCGGCAGTCGCCATACGCAAGAAAAAGGAATCCTCGATCCGCGTGGGGCTGAACCTGGTCGCGGAAGGGAAGGCATCCTCCTTCGTCAGCGCCGGCAACTCCGGGGCGGTTATGGCGGGGGCGCTTTACGTCCTGCGCAGGGTGAAGGGGATCGACCGTCCGGCGATCACGGCGACGATTCCCACGCCGACCGGTCCCATTGTGCTGATCGACGCCGGCGCCAATGTCGACTGCAAGCCCGCCCACCTGGTCCAGTTCGGGTACATGGGAGAAGCCTACGCGAGAAGGCTGCTACGTATTCCGCATCCCCGGATCGGCTTGCTGAGCATAGGCGAGGAGGAAACGAAGGGGACCGACCTGACGCGGGAAACCGGCTCCATATTCCGGAAAACGGGGCTGAACTTCCTCGGAAACGTGGAGGGCCGGGATTTTTTCGCGGGGAAGGCGGACGTTTTCGTTTGCGACGGATTCGTGGGGAACGTTGCGCTGAAGACGATGGAAGGGATGGCGACTGCGCTGGGGCACTTTCTTAAGGAAGAAATCCGGAAGTCGCACCTTGCGAAGTTCGGGGCCGTTCTCGCCGGAGGGGCGATCCGAAGCGTGAAGCGACGGCTCGATTACACGGAATACGGCGGGGCGCCGCTGCTGGGCGTCAAGGGGGGCGTGGTGATATGCCACGGGTCGTCCGAAACGAAGGCGATCCGGAACGGGATACGGCTGGCCGGCACGCTCCGGCGATGCGGCGTCGAGGAGGAGATCGCAGCCTCGATGGCGCGGCGGGGATACGAACGGGACGAAACGGCTGCCGCCGAGTAATGCCGCCGCAAAAGCGGCGCGCATCGTGAAAGAGGGGGTAAGAAAGTGGGATCGAAAATCGTTGGCGTGGGCAAGTTCGCCCCGCCGAAAATCATGACCAACGAAGACTTCGCGAAGCTGGTGGACACCAGCGACGAATGGATTTCCACCCGAACGGGGATCAAGGAACGCCACATCGCGGAGCCGGGAACCCCGACATCCGACCTGTGCCTTGAGGCTTCCCGGCGGGCGCTGAAAGACGCAGGCATCGATCCGAAAGAGCTGGATCTCATCGTTGTGGGCACGCTCACGCCGGACATGCCGTTCCCGTCCACGGGATGCTTCCTGCAGATGAAGCTGGGGGCGAACGGTTCCTATGCGATGGACGTCAGCGCGGCCTGCTCGGGTTTCATATATGCACTTTCCGTGGCGGACGCCATGATCCGGTCGGGACGCGGCAAGAAGGCGCTGGTGGTCGGGGCCGAAATCCTGTCCTCGGTCGTGGATTTCACCGACCGGGGGACATGCATCCTCTTCGGCGACGGGGCGGGCGCGGCGGTTCTTTCGGAATGCGGCGACGGCGACGGGGTCCTGAGCTGCCACCTCCATTCGGACGGAAACCTGTGGGAGCTTATCCACTGCCCCGGGGGCGGCACGGTCGATCCATGCAATCCCGGCACGTCGACGGTCCGAACGAACTTCATCCGCATGTCGGGTAACGAGACGTTCAAGCACGCCGTGACGCGGATGGCCGAGGTCAGCATGGAAGCGCTGGAGCGTAACGGCGCCTCCGTATCGGACGTGTCCCTTTTCATTCCGCACCAGGCGAACATGAGGATCATCAAGGCGGTCGGGAAGCGGATCGGCATCCCCGATGAAAAGGTCTACGTCAACCTGGAAAGGTACGGAAACACGTCGGCGGCGTCGATTCCCATCGCGCTTGCGGAAGCGCGGGAAAAGGGGCGCTATTCAAAGGGCGACCTCGTGCTGCTTGCCGCCTTCGGAGGCGGGCTCACCTGGGGCTCCGCGCTCCTCAGGATGTGAGGGAAGCCGCAATGGGTATCGGCCTTCTGTTTCCGGGACAGGCTTCGCAGCACGCAGGAATGGGGAAGGAGCTCTTCGATGCCTATCCCGTGGCGCGTGCGGTGTTCGAGGAGGCTTCCGAAGCCGCCGGCATGGACATGGCGAAGCTCTGTTTCCTGGGGACCGAAGAGGAACTTCGACTGACCGAGAACACGCAGCCCGCGATCTTCACGGTGAGCGTCGCGGCGTTCCGCGTGCTGGCGGAGGAGACGGGGATCCAGCCCGTCTGCGCGGCCGGACATTCCCTGGGCGAATACTCGGCGCTCGTCGCGGCAGGGGCGCTCCCGCTGGGCGGCGCGGCCCGCGTTCTTCGTGCGCGTGGAAAATACATGCAGGAAGCGGTGAAAGTGGGCGAGGGGGCGATGGCCGCCGTTATCGGCCTTTCCCGCGAGGCGGTGGAAGCGGCCTGCCGGGAAGGCTCGGCCAAGGGAGTCGTGGAGCCGGCGAATTTCAACGGTGGCGGCCAGATAGTTATCTCAGGAAGAGCGGAAGCTGTGGCCGCCGCCTGCGACGCGGCGAAGGCCGCGGGGGCCAAGCGGGCGCTTCCCCTTCCCGTAAGCGCCCCGTTCCACTGTTCGTTGATGCGCCCTGCCGCGGAACGCCTGTCCCCCGAGCTTTCCGCCGTCCCGCAGGGAGCATTCGCTTTTCCGGTCGTCGCGAACGTCACGGCGGAGCCCTATCCGCCGGGCGGTGCGGTTTCCGGAATGTTGGTGAGGCAGATAGTCTCGCCCGTACGCTGGGAAGAGTGCATCCGGCGGATGCGGGGGATGGGAGCAACGGCGTTCCTCGAGGTGGGGCCGGGAAAAGTTCTTTCCGGCCTGGTCCGGCGTATAGAGAAGGAGGCCGTTGCTGCGGCGTTCTGCGCACCGGGAGACCTCGGCGCCGTCCGCGACATGTCCGCTTGAAGTTTTTTCTTGAATGGCTGCCTTCGTTGAAGGTATGAACTTCGGGGAGGGAAAGGCGATGCGGCTTGCAGGCAAGGTTGCGCTGGTCACCGGCTCGGCCCGGGGGATCGGAAAATCCATCGTGGAAAGGTTCGCTTCCGAGGGAGCGGCGGTCGTGATCTCGGACGTCGCGAACGAGCCCGCCGCGCGGGAAACCCTTGCCGCCGTCGAGTCCGCCGGGGGAAAGGGAATGGTGTCGATGTTCGACGTCGGGGACGCCGCCCAGGTAGAGGCCGCGGTGGCGGGTATTCTCTCGCCGATGGGCAGGATCGATATCCTCGTGAACAACGCGGGCATCACCCGGGACAATCTTCTCCTCCGAATGACCGAGGAGGATTTCGATGCCGTGTTGAGGACGAACCTCAAAGGGACTTTTTTGCTCACGAAGACGGTGTCCCGGCTGATGATCAAGCAGCGGAGCGGGCGGATCGTGAACATGAGTTCCGTGGTGGGACTGATGGGGAACGCGGGGCAGTCGAACTATTCTGCGGCGAAGGCGGGAATCGCAGGATTCACGAAATCGATGGCAAGGGAACTGGGCTCCCGCGGCATCACGGTTAACGCCATCGCGCCGGGTTTCATCAAGACGGCTATGACGGCGGGCCTGCCGGAGGCGGTGCAAAAGGCTTTTCTCCAGCAGATTCCGCTGGGCAGGTTCGCGGATCCGGAAGAAGTGGCGGACCTTGCGCTGTTCCTTGCGTCCGACGCGGCCGGGTACGTGACCGGGCAGGTGATCGGTATAAACGGCGGATTATACATGTGAGTGTATATTAAAAGGAAGGGAGGACCGGAGATGTCGGTCGACAAAAAAGTAAGGGAAATCGTGGCGGAGCAGCTTGGGAAGGACGTAAACGAGGTTACCGCCAACGCGTCGTTCATCGACGACCTGGGGGCCGATTCCCTCGATATCGTCGAGCTGGTCATGAAGATGGAGGAAGAGTTCGGGATAGAGATCCCTGACGAGGAAGCCGAGAAGATCAAGACGGTGAACGACGTCGTGGAGTATATCAAGGCCCACGCGAAATAATGCGGATCCGCGTCTCCGGCCGGCGGCAACGGCGCCGGCGGAGGCGGTTCCCGGACGGGAAGGCATCGAATGCGAAGAGTCGTGGTAACTGGTCTGGGGGCGGTTACGCCGCTGGGAATAGGCGTAGGACCTACGTGGGAAGCGATCCTCGCGGGGAAATCGGGCATCGGCCCGATCACGAGGTTCGACACGGCCGAGTTCCAGACGAAGATCGCGGCTGAGGTCAAGGGGTTCCGCCCCGAAGACTTCATCGACAGGAAGGAAATAAAGCGGATGGACCCGTTCATCCACATCGCGATGGCGGCGGCGCACCTCGCGATGGAGGATTCGGGCCTTGCGATCGGCGAGGAGCTTGCGCCGCGCGTTGGAGTGTTCGTCGGCAGCGGGCTCGGCGGGCTTTCCACGCTCGAGCATTACCACAAGGCCTATCTCGAAGGCGGCGCGCGCAAGATCAGCCCCTTCTTCATTCCCATGCTCATCTCGAACCTGGCCCCGGGGCACATCGCGATGAAGTACGGAGCCAAGGGGCCGAACATCACCACTACCACCGCCTGCGCGGCCTCCAGCCACGCAGTCGGGGAAGCGCTCGAGACGATCCGGCGGGGCGTGTGCGACGCCGTCATAGCCGGCGGCGCCGAAGCTACCATTACGCCGATGGGGCTCGGAGGATTCTGCGCAATGAAGGCGCTCTCCACGCGGAACGATGCGCCGGCTGAAGCGTCCCGTCCGTTCGACAAGGAGCGCGACGGGTTCGTGATGGGGGAGGGCGCGGCCATCCTGATCCTGGAGGAGCTCGAGGCCGCCAAAAAACGCGGAGCGAAAATATACGCGGAGCTGCGCGGTTACGGCGCATCGGCCGACGCCTACCATGTGACGGCCCCCGCCCCGGGGGGAGAAGGAGCGGTCCGTTGCATGCAGGCGGCGCTTGCGAACGCGGGCGTCAGGCCGGAGGAGATCGAATACATCAACGCGCACGGCACTTCCACGCCGTACAACGATCTCTACGAAACCATGGCGATCAAGGCCGTATTCGGAGGCCACGCAAGGAATCTCATGGTCAGCTCTACCAAGTCGATGACCGGACACCTCCTCGGGGCCGCGGGAGCGATAGAGAGCGTCTTCTCCGTCCTCGCGCTCCGGGACGGAGCCGTTCCTCCGACGATAAATTACAGGACGGCGGACCCGGAATGCGACCTGGATTACGTGCCGAACGAGGCTCGCAGTCGATCGATTCGATATGCGCTGTCGAACTCCTTCGGGTTCGGGGGAACGAACTCGTGCCTGCTGTTCGGGCGTTTCGAGGGGTAGAGGGATGAAAACCGGGAAACGGACGCTGGCGATAGCCTCCGACCACGCCGGGATCGAAATGAAACGGCGGCTCCTGCACGCGCTGGAACAGTGGGGATACGCCGTCGAAGACCTCGGACCCGGCACGCCCGACTCCGTGGACTATCCGGATTACGCCGAGGCGGTCGCGTTGCGCGTCTCCAGCGGGCAGGCGGCCACGGGGGTCCTGGTCTGCGGAACGGGCGTCGGCATGTCGATCGCGGCGAACAAGTTTCCCGGCGTCCGGGCGGCGCTGCTGTATGACGATTTCACCGCGCGTTATGCGCGCCTGCACAACGACGCCAACGTGGCGGTCTTCGGAGCGCGGACGATGGCGGAAGAGGCCGCGGTCGCGCGCCTCGGGGTGTTCCTCGCGGAGCCTTTCGAGAAGGGGAGGCACGCGAAGAGGGTGGAAAAGATAGGGCGCATAGAAAAGCGCCTTGGCTTGAGTCTGCAGGCATAAGGAAAGGAGCGACGTGCGCATGGCCGACCTTAGAACGGTGGATCCCGAGATATACGAGGTCATACGGCGCGAGACGGAACGGCAGGCCTACGGGTTGGAGCTGATCCCATCCGAGAACTTCGTAAGCGATGCGGTCCTGGAAGCGACGGGTTCGGTGCTGACGAACAAGTACGCGGAAGGGTACCCGGGGAAGCGGTATTACGGCGGATGCGAGTTCGTGGACCAGGCCGAGAACCTCGCGATCGAGCGGGCCAAGAAGATCTTCGGCGCGGAGCACGCCAACGTGCAGCCGCACTCCGGCTCCCAGGCGAACATGGCGGTGTACCTCGCGGTGATGAACCCGGGCGACACGATGCTGGGAATGAACCTGTCCCACGGCGGGCACCTGACGCACGGCAGCCCTGTGAACTTTTCGGGGCGCCTGTTCAACGTCGTTCCCTACGGCGTCCGCGAGGACACGGAGACGATAGATTTCGACCAGGTGCGCGACCTGGCCTTGAAGCACAAGCCGAAGATGATAGTGATCGGCGCGTCCGCCTATCCGAGGACGATCGATTTCGCCGAATTCCGGAAGATCGCCGATGAAACGGGCGCGATGCTGATGGCCGATATTGCGCACATCGCGGGACTCGTCGCCACGGGCTTGCACCCGAACCCGGTGCCCCATTGCGAGTTCGTAACGACGACGACGCACAAGACGCTTCGCGGCCCGCGCGCGGGGATCATCCTGTGCCGGGAAGAGCTGGCGAAGAAGCTGAATTCGTCGATCTTTCCGGGCATCCAGGGCGGTCCGCTCATGCACGTGATCGCCGCGAAAGCGGTGGCGCTGAAGGAAGCGATGACTCCGGAGTTCCGGGAGTACCAGGCGCAGATCGTGCGGAACGCGAAGGCGATGGCGGATGCGATCGCCGCGCGGGGCTTCCGGCTCGTTTCCGGCGGGACGGACAACCACCTGTTCCTCGTGAACCTGAAGGACACCCAGATGACCGGGAAAGAGGCGCAGGAAGCGCTCGACCGTGTCGCGATCACCGTCAACAAGAACACCGTCCCGTTCGAGACGCGCAGCCCCTTCGTGACGAGCGGTATCCGCGGGGGAACGCCCGCGATCACGACGCGCGGTATGAAGGAGCGCGAAATGCAGAAGATCGGGATCCTGATAGCGGACGTGCTCGACGCCCCGAACGACCCGTCGGTGCAGAAGCGCGTCACCGCATCGGTTCGCGATATCTGCGAAGCGTTCCCCCTCTACCGCAACCACCTGGAGGCGTACGCGAGAAGCTGACCGCATGAAGACCGCCCCGCGAGTCCGCCCCGACTGGGACACCTACTTCATGGACATGGCGAAGCTGGCCTCCCGCCGCTCCTCCTGCCTCCGGAGAGCGGTCGGCGCCGTCATCGTGAAGGACAAGCGGCTGCTGGCCACGGGCTATAACGGAGTTCCCTCGGGCGTGACGCACTGCGAAGTGACGGGGTGCCTTCGGGAAAAGCTCAACGTACCCTCCGGGCAGCGCCACGAACTTTGCCGCGGCCTGCACGCGGAGCAGAACGCCATCATCCAGGCGGCGTTCCACGGCGTATCCATCCGCGACTCCGTCCTTTATTGCACGAATCTTCCCTGCATCATCTGCGCGAAGATGCTTATAAACGCGGGCGTCCGGCGGATCGTCTACCAGGAAGGGTACGCCGACGAACTCACCGGGGAAATGCTCCGGGAGGTCGGGATGGAGCTGGTTCTCCATAAGGAGGGACCGAGGTGAAGTGCCCCCGCTGCGGACAGGTCGACAACAAGGTGGTCGACTCCCGCGCGGGAAAGGACGGAGACGTGATCCGGCGGCGCCGCGAATGTCTTTCCTGCCGGCGAAGGTTCACCACCTATGAGCGCATCGAGGAAGAGCTTCCGCTGGTCGTAAAGCGCGACGGCCGGAGAGAGCCGTTCGACCGGCAGAAAATCCTGACAGGCATCCTTAAGGCGTGCGAGAAGCGGCCCATCAGCTATTCGACCATCGAGAAGGTCGTGGACGGCCTCGAAGCGGAGCTACAGGCATCGGGCGAAAAGGAGATTTCATCGGTGGAAATCGGCGGGCGGGTCATGGCCGAGTTGTTGAAACTGGACAACGTGGCGTACGTCCGGTTCGCCTCCGTGTACCGGCAGTTCAAGGATTTGAGCCAGTTCGTCGAAGAGATCAAGACGCTCATCTCCGAGACGCCCGACCGGCCGCCCAAGGCCTGAAGCGGGCCGCGCCGCCATGCCGTTTCCCTCCCCCGAATTCATGCGGACGGCGCTCCTCCTGGCGCGGAAGGGCGTCGGCCGCACCTCTCCGAACCCGGCGGTGGGGGCGGTTCTGGTTCGCGGCGGCAAGGTCGTCGGGAAAGGATACCACCGGGCGGCGGGACTGCCGCACGCGGAAGTCGAAGCGATCCGCGACGCGGGACCGGCTGCCGCCGGGTCAGATCTCTACGTGACTCTGGAGCCATGCTGCCGCACCGGCCGCACCGGCCCGTGCACCGATGCGATCCTCTCAGCGGGGATCCGCAGGGTCGCTGCCGCCATGAAGGACCCGAACCCCGGGGTTTCCGGCCGGGGCCTGGCGATCCTCGAAAAAGCGGGGCTGGCGGTTTCGTCCGGGCTTTTCGAAGCGGAAGCGCGCGCGCTGAACCTGCCTTACATGCGATGGATCGTATCGGGGAAGCCCTACGTCACGTTGAAGCTGGCGATGTCGCTCGACGGAAAGATCGCCGCGTACACCGGGTCGTCGCGCTGGATCAGCGGCGAGCGGTCGCGGGAATGGGTCCACCGGATGCGGGCCGGGACGGACGCCGTGCTTGTGGGCGGAGAGACGTTCCGCAAGGACGACCCGCTTCTGACGTCGCGCATACGCAAGGGAAAGGACCCGAAACGTGTTATCCTCACGTCGCGGCCTGGCCTCCTTTCCGGCAAGCGGATACTGCGCGCCGGGACGGGAGAGGTGCTTGTCGTCTGCCCGAAGGAGGTGCCCGCACGCGACGCGGAACGGGCGGCATCCCTCGGAGTGCGCGTGATCAGGCTTCCCGCCAGGAACGGAAAAATTTCCGCGGAAGCGTTCCTGCGTGCTATGGGGAAGGAAGGGGTCGCTTCCCTGCTCGTCGAAGGCGGGGGGAAGACGGCGGGCTGGCTGGTGAAGGCGGGCGCCGTAGACCGGTTCGTCTTTTTCGTCGCCCCGCTGCTGCTGGGCGACGGAGTGCCGGCTATCACGGGTTTCGGGTCGCTCACGATCGCCGGGGGCAGGAAGCTTTCGATCGCGGAAGTCCGCCGTATGGGAGAAGATTTGATGGTGACGGCGTTTCCTGCGGAAGGGAAGGACAGGTAGATGTTCACCGGAATCGTGGAAGACGTCGGAGCGGTCGTGTCTTTCTCTCCGAAGGGGACGGGCGCCGTGATCGACATCTCCACCGCGTTGCCCCTTGGCGATATCGCGACGGGGGATTCGGTTTCCGTATCGGGCGCCTGCCTCACCGTGACGCGAAAAGGAGGGAGGAGCATTTCCGCCGACGTCTCCGCGGAGACCCTTTCCCGTACGACGATCGGAAGGATGCGCGCGGGCGTGCGGGTCAACCTCGAGCGGGCGATGGCGGTTTCCGGCCGGCTGGGGGGGCACCTCGTGTACGGGCACGTGGACGGCACGGGAACGGTGCGTGAAATCCGGTCTTCGGGGGATTCGCGGGTATTCCATATACATGCCGATCCTTCTATAATGAAGTACGTTGTCTTCAAGGGAGCCGTGGCCGTGGACGGCGTAAGCCTCACGGTCAGCGCGACCCGCCCCGACGGGTTCGAAGTGGCCATGATTCCCCTTACCCTTGAACGGACCACTTTCGGCGCCGCGCGGCAGGGAGACACGGTGAACGTGGAGACGGATATCGTGGGGAAATACGTCCTGCGGTTCCTGGAAGGCAAGAGCTCCGGCATATCCGAGGATTTTCTCAAAAAACACGGATTCGCGTGAAAAGGTCGTCCCAATGACTCTTTCCAGGATCGAGGACGCGCTCGAAGACATCCGGTCGGGGAATATGGTTATCCTCGTAGACGACGAGGACCGCGAGAACGAAGGGGATCTCACTCTCGCCGCCGATCACGTCACCCCGGAGGCCATAAATTTCATGGCCAGGTACGGCCGGGGCCTCATCTGCCTGAGCATGACCGACGAGCGCGCGCGGCAGCTCCAGCTTCCTCCCATGGTGCACGACAACTCTTCCCCCTTCGGGACAGCGTTTACCGTCTCCATCGAGGCGCGCAAGGGTGTGACCACGGGGATCTCCGCGTACGACAGGGCGACGACGATCCGCACCGCCATCGCGGAGAACGCGGGTCCCGAGGACCTCGTGCGGCCCGGGCACGTCTTCCCGATCGTTGCGAAAAAGGGCGGGGTCCTCGTCCGCACCGGGCAGACGGAAGGGTCCGTCGACCTCGCGCGGCTGGCCGGATGCACGCCCACCGGAGTCATTTGCGAGATCATGAAGGAAGACGGGACGATGGCCCGCATGCCCGACCTGCTCGGGTTCGCGGAAGAGCATGGGCTGAAAATCGTGTCCATCCGGGACCTGATCGAATACCGCATGACGAGGGAGCGCCTCGTCACCCGGATCGCGGAAACGCAGATGCCCGTCAGGGACGGCGGGGTGTTCACGGCGGTGGCCTATAGGAACGAGATTAACGGCGATACGCACATGGCGCTGATCAAGGGAAAGATCCGCCCGGACATCCCTGTTCTCGTGCGCGTACATTCGGAGTGCCTCACGGGTGATGTCTTCGGATCGCTGCGGTGCGACTGCGGGGAGCAGCTCCACGACGCCTTGCAGATGATAGACGCTGCGGGGGGGGGCGTCCTATTGTACATGCGGCAGGAAGGGCGGGGTATAGGGCTCGAAAACAAGATCCGCGCCTACAACCTCCAGGACAAGGGATTCGACACCGTCGAGGCGAACGAACGGCTGGGGTTCAAGCCGGACCTGCGCGATTACGGGGTCGGCGCACAGATCCTGGTGGATATCGGCGTGCGGGACATCCGCCTTCTCACGAACAATCCGAAGAAGATAATAGGCCTCGAAGGGTACGGGCTCCGGGTCGTCGAGCGTGTTCCGATCGAAGTGGTTCCCAACGCGGCGAACGTGAAGTACCTGAAGACCAAGAAGAAGAAGCTGGGACATATCCTGAACGTCGAGTGAGGGGGACGAAAACGATGGTGCGGACGATCGAGGGAGACCTCCAGGGACAGGGCTTGAAGGTGGCGATCGTTGTATCGCGTTTCAACGGCTTCATAACGGACCGGCTCCTGGAAGGGGCGCTCG
>JACRCO010000069.1 GCA_016218975.1 Deltaproteobacteria bacterium | reverse complement strand
GCGGCCAAGGCCGCTCCTGTCCCGCAACCTCAGGAACGCCGGCGCGCTCCTTCTTCGGGTTTTCGGCCCGCATTGGCCGTCTTCTTCCTGCTTTTCCTGGCGCTTGCCGGAGGCGGAGCCTATCTTGGCTTCACTAAGAGCGGACAGGAAACGCTTCGAAGCATGCTGCCGGGGATGGAATCGCTTTGGTCGCGCGGAGGCAAGACGGGCCCGCAGTTCGACGTCCGGAACCTGATCGGATATTACGAGCCGAATTCGGAAGAAGGAAACCTGTTCATCATCAAGGGGCAGGTGATAAACGTGGGACGTACACGGAAAAGCGGCATCCGCATACACGCCGCGTTGCTCGACGAAAAGGATCAGCCCCTCAAGGAGACGTCCTGTTACGCCGGAAACGTCCTCCAGGGAGATATGCTGCGAAAGTCTCCCAGGGCCGAAATCGAGAAAATCCTTTCGAACCGATTCGGCGAACGCCTGACGAACATGGACGTCCAGCCGGGGAAATCGGTGCCCTTCATGGTGGTATTCTTCAACGCCCCGGCTGATATAAGCGCCTACCGGCTGGAGGCAAAGGAGGGGGATTAGCTCAACGGATGCCGGCGGTTGACGGCACGCGGCGTCCCTACGACTTCTTCTTCTCCTCGTCCGACTTGGCGGGAGTGACGTCGACTTCGTTCTTGTCCTTCATCGACTTTTTGAAATTGCGTATGCCTTCACCGAGCCCCGACCCGATCTGTGGAAGTTTCCCGGCCCCGAACAGCAGGACCACGATAACGAGGATGATCAGGAGCTCCGGCAAACCGAGACCGAACATGCGCCCTCCTTCTTAACGAAAATCCAATTTATATACTATACCTTCGGGCGTTTTGCCGCCTCATTTTTCCCTGATCGTCTCCTCGACCGCCACGCCGAAGTGGCGTCCGGCGGCCTCTTCCGCCAGGAGTACGACATCCCCCTCGGCGATCTTCGCCACGGAAACCGCCGCGCCGCCGGGGCGCGCCACGCGGATCGTCTCCGCATTCTGAAGTATGACGGAGTGGACGGCACCCGTGGGAGTCTTCGCGCGGATCAGCAGCAGCGGGCGGCGCTCCACCTTGACCCGCCCCACCGACGCCGTCTCCCCCTCTCCCGATTCTCCGACCAGCAGGATCTCGGACCCCGAGGAAAGCTCGGAAAGGTAGGCCGTGCGCCCCCCGGGCACCCGGCAATATGAGTGGACCCCCCCGGCGTTGACTCGGAAGGGACGCGGGAGAACGTACGGGTTCGGGACGTTCTCCGCGCATATGAGAAACATCCCCGCGCTGGAATTCCCCACAAGCATCCCCCGGTTCCCCTCGATCAGCGTGCAGGTGTCGACGCAGACCCGGTCGCCGATACCGAGCGGCAGGATCTCGACGACCCTGCCTTCGACAAGCGGCGTGCTTTCCGGTTCCTTTCTCGCCGACGCGGCAAGGGAGCGCATGCCGCCGGGCGTATCCGCGACGAGGACGATCCCGTGGACCCCCTTTTCCAGGATTCCACGGTACAGCCTCACCTCCTCGGGGGTGCGCGCCGCGACCAGGATCTTCCTCCGCCACGCCACGAGGTTCTCCAGCGGGATGACCTCGCGGTCCTTCGGGGCAACGACCCACATCATCTCCGCAGGCGAAGAGAGTATCGCGGCCTCGTCCTTCTTTCCTTCCATGCCGGTGACGCGGAAATCGCATCCCTCGCGGATGTCTCCCTCGGCGCAGACGGTCCGGACCCTGCCGAGTTCCCTCGCCCGGTCCGACGAGCCATCGGGAACCCAGAGCGTGTCGACGCCTGATTCCAGCGCGGCGACAGCCATCTCCTTTTCCCACGGGATCACCCGCGCCCAGAGGACGGGTGGCATCACTTCCCCTTCGACTTGAGGATCCCCATCGCCTCGGGGAGCGTCGCACCGCCGTGGACGATGGACACGATCGCCTTGACCATCGCGGCCGGGAATTTGTGCTGGAAGACGTTCCTGCCGATGGATGCCCCGGCGCCCCCCGCGGAGAGGGAATCACTTACCATCCTCAGCACTTCCTCGTCGCTCTCCATCTTTTCGCCTCCGGCTATGACCACCGGAGAGGCGCAGCCGTCCGTCACCTCCCGGAACGTTTCGGGGGAGCCGGTATAGGGAACCTTGACGATGTCGGCGCCCATCTCGGCACCGACGCGTGCGGCGTGACGCACGTACCTCACGTCGAACTCGTTCTTTACCTTCGGGCCGCGGGTGTAGATCATCGCGAGGAGCGGCATCCCCCACCGCTGGCAGGAGCTGGAGACCGCGCCGAAGTCCCGGAGCATCTGCGCCTCGTCGTCGGCGCCGAGGTTCACGTGGATCGACACGGCGTCGGCGCCCATCTGCAGGGCGTCCTCCACCGTGGCCACCAGCACCTTGCGGTTGGAATCGGGGGACAGGTTCGTGCTTGCCGAAAGGTGCATGATGAGCCCGAGGTCCTTCCCGTAGCCCCGGTGGCCGAACATGGCCGCGCCCCGGTGAACGACCGCGGCGTTTGCGCCTCCCTCTGCGACCAGGTTCGCCGCGGGCGGGATCTGGATCAGTCCCGGGATGGGTCCGACCGTCACCCCGTGATCCATCGGGACGATCACCGTCCTCCGCGTGTTCCGGTCCACGATCCGCTCCAGGCGGACCTTCTTTCCGATCATCGCCCCTCCCCCTCCAGCTTCGGAAGGTCCGGCCCTACTTGAACACCCCTCGGACCTTCAGCAGCTCGTTAAGGTACCCGATGTTTTCGGCGAACTTGCAAGCCTCCTCGTATTTCACCTTGCCGGAGGAAACCAGGTCCGCAAGGTTCCAGTCGATGTTGACGAACTCCTCGACGGCGGACTGCATCACCGCGCGAAGCTGGGTAACCTTCCCCTCGCGGATCGCGTTCCGGATGCGGCTTGACGTGCTCATCCTTTCCCATGCCAGGACCCGGCCGGATCCCGCAGCCCGCCGGAGAAGGCGCTGCGAGAAGACAAGAAGAAAGCACTCCGCGAGCTGGGCCCGGACCTGGTGCTGCTGGTTCCCCGGGAAAATGTCGATGATGCGGTCGATCGCGGCCGTAGCGCTGTTCGCGTGGAGCGTCCCCATGACGAGGTGGCCCGTTTCCGCAGCAGTGAGCGCGATGGAAACGCTCTCGTAGTCGCGCAGCTCCCCGATAACGATCACGTCGGGATTCTGCCGGAAGATGTGCCGCAGCCCGTCGGCGAAGGAGAGCGTGTCGGTCCCGACCTCGCGCTGGTTGATGTTGGAGTTCTTGTGCCGATGAGTGAACTCGATCGGGTCCTCGATGGTGATGACGTTTGCCTTCCTCTCCCTGTTGATCGTCTCCACCATGTTGGCGAGCGTGGTGGACTTGCCGTGACCGTTCGGGCCGACTATCAGGATCAACCCCTGGGTCTTGAGCGCGAAGTCCCTCAGGAAATCGGGAAGCCCGAGCTCGGCTGCGCTCGGTATGTTTTCCACCACGTGCCGCGCCGTGAACGCTATGGAATTGCGCTGACGGTATACGTTGCAGCGGAACCGCGCCAGTCCGTGGAGCGAATAGGCGAAATCGAGCTCCCTGTTTTGCAGAAAGATCTTCTTCTGCTCCGGCGTCAGGATGCCGACGATCATCTGCTCGATCTCGGCCGGCTTAAAGGCGGGCAATCCCAGGCGCCGGATTTCGTTGTCGACGCGGATGGAGGGAATCGCGCCCGCGGAGAGGTGCAGGTCCTGCCCCTTCCAGGACACCAGCGCTTCAAGGAGGCTGTCCAGATTCTTTTCGACCCTGGCGACCTTTTTCGACGCCTTCTCGTCCTTGATATTCAACGCCGTCGTGCCGTAGCCGTACGCCTGGAAGAACTGGAGCGCCCGCTCGAAATGGATCGCGGAGAGGATGACGGCCTTTGTACTGTGGCCGGATTGGAACTCGATGTCCGAGAGCGCGGAAAGGTCCGTGGGGTCGACCATCCCGACGACCAGCTTCTTCCCCTCGAAACCGATGGGCAGGATCCGGCGCAGCCGGACGGTTTCCAGCTGGACCAGGCGCTGCATGGCGGGCGGGATTTCCACCTTTTCCAGGTTGATGTGCTGCATTCCCATCTGTTCCGAAAGCGCGTTCAGAAGGGCTTCTTCGTTCAGGAATCCCAGGCGGATGAGGTTCTCTCCGAGGGTCCCGCCGAGCTGGCTCTGGACGGTCAGCGCCTGCTGAAGCTGTTCTTCCTGAATTACTCCCGCCGCTACGAGAATCTCGCCGATCTTCATCCGTTTGTCAGGCATGGTTCCTCCCGTACACCGTGAATGCGGAACCGATGTTCCAAATCTATCGCAGGCGGGGAAAAAACGGCAATATCAATTTCCGATGCCGGAGAGCCGCGCCCGCGCGCAGACTCCCTTTATCGCGCAAATCGCGCATGCCTCCACCCTTCCCGGAGAGCACTCCTTCAATATTCCGATCCGGGTCAGTGCGAAGTCGAACTTCACCGGGTCTTCCGGGCAGACGGCGCGGAATGCGGCGGTGATCTCCTCCGCCATCCTCCAGCCGGGCGTGACGCGGCGCGTCAGACCCAGCAGCCGCCCCATCCGGATCATGTGCGTGTCGAGGGGAACGACAAGGTCCCGCGTGGAAAGAGCGGTCCAGATCCCCAGGTCGATCCCGTCGCCGCCGCGCACCATCCACCGCAGGAAAAGGTTGTGGCGCTTGCAGGCCGATCCCCTTCGCGGATCGGGAAAGAGGAAGTTCCTTTGGCGCGGCAGGGCTCCGCCCCAGGCCGCGCGAAAGCCGTCGAGAAAACGTGCGAGAGCTTCCCGCATATCCGTGCACGGACCGTCCATGCCTTTGCGGAACATCGACTCGAGGTTTCCGTGGGCTAGATATGCCTTTCGCATGCATCCGAGGAAACGGCGGACCCCGCCTTCCGAAATGAAACGGTGGTACAGCCCGGCGATCCGCCGTTCCGGGAGAGGGAGCGGTCCTGCAATCGCCTTGTGCGGCGATGGGCCCAACGCATCGAAGAAGCGTGACAGGAATGAACGAATCTGGGTGACGTTGCCGAAGGCGAAAGACGCGGCGATGAAGGCGGCAGCCTCACGGTCCTTGAAGGAGCGGAACCGGTGCGCGAATTCCAGGGGGTCAGAGGGCAGGAACTCCCTCCCACGCTCCGCGACGGCGGCCGACAGGGCCTTCTTCAGTGCGGCCGAGGAGCCTACGGAATCACCTTGTTCAGCGGGTACTCCACGATTCCCGACGCGCCCGCTTTTTTCAGGACCGGCACGAGTTCCCGCACTGTCTTTTCGTCGACGATCACTTCGAGGCTGAACCATCCCGCCTCGCTTAAAGATGAAATGGTGGGGTTCTGCATCGCGGGAAGCACCTTCAGGACATGGTCGAGGCTGTTCCGCGGTACGTTCATCTTCAGCCCGACCTTCTCCTGCGCCCGCAGCGCGCCGGTGAGGAGCATCGCGACGTTTTCGATCTTCTGGCGTTTCCACGGGTCCTTCCACGCTTCCCGGTTTGCGATCAGGACCGTCGTGGACTCCAGGATCGTCTCGACGACCCTCAAGTTGTTTGCCCGGAGAGAGCTCCCCGTCTCGGTCAGGTCGACGATCGCATCCGCAAGCCGCGGCGGCTTCACCTCCGTCGCGCCCCAGGAAAACTCGACGAGCGCCTCGACCCCGCGATCTTTAAGGTACCGCCGGGTGTACTGCACGAGCTCGGTGGCGATACGCTTTCCCTGAAGATCTTCGATGCGCCTGATCGGCGATTCGTTCGGAACAGCCACTACCCACCGGACGGGGCGCAGGCCGCCCTTGGCGTACAGCAGCGGGCACACTTCCTTCACCTTCGCGTTCTGCTCCATCACCCAGTCTCGCCCGGTAAGCCCGACGTCGAGGATGCCGTCCTGTACATACCGCGCCATCTCCTGGGCACGGATGAGAAGCCCGGAAAGCTCCTCGTCGTCGATGGAAGGGATGTAACTGCGGGATCCCACCGTGATCGTGAAGCCGGCCTTCCGGAACAGCGCGAGCGTGGAATCCTGCAGGCTTCCCTTCGGAAGTCCAATGGACAGGACGTTCCTCTTTTTCTCCTTCATGACTCACCTCTTCGAAATCGTAAGAAGGTAATTCTACCCGCGCCGGCTCGCCTTCCGCAACCGTCAAACGACGGCGGCATGCATCAAGGCGCCTGGAATGCGGATCGTGATCAATTGGAGACGGGCGGCTTGCTTTCGAGCTTGCGGATGGCGTCTTCGGCGGCCTTGCGCACCTGCAGGTCCGAATCCGCCAGCAACGGACGGAGCGGCCCGGAGCCGTCGCCGCACCCGAGATCGCCGAGAGCTGCGGCAGCGCGGGCGCGCACGGAGGGGTTTTCGTTTTTCAGCGAAAAAAGAAGCGGCTCCACCGCGGCGTCGCCCATCCGGGACAGGACGAAGCCCGCGACGTACCCGAGTTTCTCGTCGCCCAAAAGTTCGACCAGCGGAATGACCGCGCGCGTGTCCTTGACCTGTTTCAGCGTGCAGATGCTGGCGATCCTGATGCCGACGTCTTCCTCTTTCCGTTTAAGGGTATCGAGGCAGCCGGCGAGCACGCGGTCCCCCATCCCTTCGAGAACTACCTCCTTCCAGTGATCGGTTTCGGGGTCGCCGCTCTTTTTCAGAAGCGGGCGCAGGTTCGTGTCGCCGAACTGCTTCAGCGCGATAACGCAGATCCAGCGGACCTCGGGGTCCTTGAGGCCTTCGACAAGTTTTTCAACGGAAGACGGCTCGGAAAGCGCCATCAGCGCCGCCACCGCCGCAACCTTGACTTCCGCGCCGGGACCGCGCATGGTCTCCAGGAGTTGAGGGAGCGCAGGGCGGTATCCTGCTTTACGGACAGCCGCGGCTGCACCGATCTTCTGAAGGGCGTTCCCTTCCCTCAGGAACCGGAGCAGGATTCCGCTTCCGGCGTCGGGTATCCTCGCGAAGGCATCTTCGGCCGCTTCCCGCACATCCGGATCGGGATCATCGAAATATCCCCCGATGACCTCGAGCATCGAGGGATCTTCCTTTTCCCCCAGGATCTGTATCGCGTAATATCGGGCCTGCGGGAGGGGATCGGACAATCCCTTGCGGACGTAACGGAGAGCTTCGCCCGTGCCGATCGCTCCCAGCGCACGGATCGCGCCCATCCTGACTTCGGAACTGCCGTAGGTCAGAGAAGAGGCCAGAAGGGGGACGGCCCCCTCCCCGAATTTCGGAAGTGACTCCATCGCCGCATCGCGTACGGAGGGGACGACGCTGTCGGCCTTTCCCATGACCAGCCTCAGGTTGCCCTCGCCTCCGAACTGCGCCAACGCCTGTATCGCATGCACCTGGACCGACGGGACGGGGTCGGAAAGCGCCGCCTGTATGGAAACGACGGCGGAACGGGCATCGAGCTGCCTGAGGATGAATATGGCGTTGCCTCGGACAAGGGGATTTTTATGCTTCAACGCCAACGTCGTCTTCGCGACGGATTCGTCTCCGATGTTTACAAGGGTTCCGCAGACCAGCCAGCGGATCTCTTCATCTTCGAGCGCGCCGAGGAGCGCGTCGACCGCGGCGGGCCCGAGATCCACAAGCCGTTTCATGGCGTGGGCGCGCACTCCCGCCTCGCGGTTCTTCAGATATGGAAGGATCCCCTCGGCGGCTGCAGCCCCGCCCTTCACGAAATGCTCGTCGATCTCCGCCACTCCGGCACGGGCCGGATCTTTCGTGCGGTGCTCGGCGCACCGAACGGCGGACGGAATCGACAGAACAAGCAATACGGCGATGATGTATCGGGCAACGGCGCTTCGCAGTTGATTTTCCCCCGCATACAGTTGCTATTACTGCATGCCCATTTTGATACATATATCGGCATTCCGCCCGGATTTATTTACTTGCCCGATCGCCCTTCCCTATAAAATGGGGTAGGGCAACGAACTGTGACGCGCCCGGAGGATCCGAATGAGCGGCGACAGCGCGCTGGTACTTATGTGCAAGGCGCCGGTTTCCGGTAAGGTCAAGACGCGGCTCTGCCCTCCATTAACACCACGAGAGGCCGCGGGGCTTTATGCGTGCCTCCTCGAAGACACCGCCGCCGAAGCGGTATCCCTGCGAAGGCTCCGCAAGTTCCTCTTCCATTCTCCGCCGGAAGCGAGGGGCCATTTCCTCGCAGCTCCCTTTTCCGGATTCATCCTGATGGACCAGAAAGGATACGATCTCGGGGAACGGATGACGAATGCGATGGATGCGGCGTTCTCGAGCGGGGCACGAAGGGTTGCGGTCATCGGGGCCGATTGCCCTGCGCTTTCCGCGGGACGGATCCGGTCGGCGCTCCGGGAACTCGAGGATGGGGCCGATGCGGTTTTCGGCCCGGCCGAAGACGGTGGCTTCTACCTCATCGGCCTTTGCGCCCCCTCCCCGGACCTGCTGCGCGGGATTGCCTGGAGCACCCGGACCGTTCTCGCCGCAGTGATTTCAAGATGTCGTAATGCCGGGATGGCTTATGCGCTGCTTCCCGCGGAGTTGGATATCGATACGGCGGAATCCCTGGACGAACTTCGCCGTCGGATGCGTCTCGGCCCCCGTCCCGCATGCCCGCGGACGCGGGAATGGCTCGGGATCGCCTCCCGCAGGGTCTCCCCGGTTACCGGCAGAATCACCTCTTAACTCCGGAAGGAACGATCGTCCTGCCCATGCCGAGGTCGACGACCTCGCTCCGGAGTATGACCTCTTTCAACCCCTTCGATGGGACGGCGATTTCGTATTTTCCGGTTTCTCCGTTCAGCATCGCCCCCTCGCCATGATGTTCCGCCTTCGGGAATACCGTTTTCCTCTCCCGCCGCCCGTCCCGGTAGACGAACTCCACCACGATGCCGATCGACTTGAGAGACAGGTCGGGTATATCCTCTCCCCGGTTCGTCACGAAGACCGTGAGCAGATCCGCCTGGTCCCGCTTGTCCTTCTTCACCTCGACAGGAAGGGTCGCATTCGGCACGATGCTCACGTTGTAGTCCACCCAGACGCCGTATACGAGGAAAAGCGTGGCGAAACCGGCAAGGACCGGACCCGCGACCTTGATCCACCTGCCGTAACGGGTCCAGAGGTCGGCGAGTCGTCCGAACCGCCGATCGCCGGCGAGAAGGAGGCGGAAGCGATCGCGCCTTTCGCCCGTCGGGCCGTATTTATCCCGGAGTTTCCCGCCTGGCGGCAGGATCTTCCGGCAATGAGGGCATTCCGCGGCATCGACCGCGATTTGAAGAGTGCAGTACGGACAGGTTGCGTATTCCCGGTCTTCCGGCTGCAAAGGCGGCAGATCTGCCATCGTTTTTACCTGCGGGGAAAAGCCTTCTGCTCCTTCTCCCGTGAGAGGAAATGCGCTAAAAGCCGGACGGGAACGCCTGTCGGGCCGGGAGCGTATCCCATCCTGTCCTTTTCCCGCCACGCAACGCCGGCGATATCCAGGTGGACCCACGGCGTGTCGCCGGCGAACTCCTTCAGGAAATACCCGGCGGTTATCGTCCCCGCTTCCGGGCCTCCGATGTTCTTGAGGTCCCCGACGTCGCTCTTTATCTGCTCGAAATACTCCTCGTGCAGCGGCAGTTCCCACACCTTCTCGCCGGAGGCGGCCGATGCTTCCTTCATGCGGGAGAGAAGCGATTCGTCGTTCCCCATCATGCCCATCGTCACGCTCCCCAAAGCGACGACGCACGCGCCGGTCAGCGTGGCCGCGTCGATCATTTCGGCCGGGCGATACTTCATCTTAACGTAGGTGATGGCATCCGCGAGGATGAGGCGCCCTTCCGCGTCGGTGGATAGCACCTCCACCGTTTTCCCCGACATCGTCCGAAGGACGTCCCCCGGCCGGTACGCCGTGCCGGAGGGCATGTTTTCCACGGCGGGGACGACCGCGACGATGTTCCTGCGGATCCCGAGAGCCGCGGCCGCGCGGGCGGTCGCCAGCATTCCCGCGCCGCCGGCCATGTCGTACTTCATCTTTTCCATACCTTCCCACTTTTTCAGCGAGATCCCGCCGGTGTCGAAGGTGACGCCCTTGCCCACGAGCGCCGTCCACGGTCCACCCGGCCGGCCGCCGCGGTATTCCACGACGATCAGCCTCGGGGAAACTTCGCTCCCCTTCCCGACCGCAAGGATCCCTCCCATCTTCCATGCCCGGATGTCCTCCACTCCGTGCACCCGTACCCGGATCCTTTTTTTCGCATCCGCACCCAGGCCCTGCGAAACTCCCTTTGCGGCGCGAGCCAGCCCGTCGGGGCGCAGGTCCGCCGGGGGAGAGGCCACGAGGTCCCGCCCCCAGTTGATCGCCTCTCCCAGCCGGGCGCCCTCTTCCAACCCCGCCTTTACCGTCCCTGCGACCGCCCGGTTGAACTCGACGATCCGGAATCTTTCCACGCGGCCGGCTTTCTCCGACTTGTACCGGTCGAATTCATACGAGGAGAGCGATGCGCCCAACGCGGCGAACCGGGCCGCCTCCCGGGGGTCCAGTCCGCCGATCCCGGCGCCATGGAGAACCGATGCGACGGTTTTAAGCTTCAGTTTCTTCGCGATGCGCAGCACGGGAAGGGCCGTCTGCCGTACTCGATCGGGAGTGAACTGTTCCTTCTTGCCGAGGCCTGCGACCAGCACGCGGGGCGATGCGATCCCCCGGCCGGGACGGAGGAGGAGGGTTTCACCCCATTTCCCGTCGAAATCTCCATCGGCGATCGCTGCCGAAATCGCGCCGCCGATCGCGGCGTCGACAGCCCCGGTGGCGCCTCCCGGCTTCTTCACGCCTTCGAAGAGGTTGACGACTATAATGTCCGCCTTGTGCTTGCGGATATCTCCGGCGACCAACTCGATTTTCATCAGGGCTCTCCCGTTAATGAACGATCTCCTGTTCGAACGGCGCGGCGAATCGTTATCAAGACGCGACTGCCGACCCGCAGGTTTCATTAAACGTTATTTGGGCCGGAATGCATTGTCAAGAAATCCGGGCCGCCCCATCGCGCATGATAAACTTGAAAGAACGCACGAATTCGCAGGGAGGGGACTTCCGCCATGTCGCGACCTTTCTACACACGCACCGACCTCAACGCGTTTCCCGATCTCAAGGAGTTCGCGCCGGACGCATTCGAGGCGTACAACGCCTGGTCCGCCGCAGCGTTCGCGGAGGGGGCGTTGAGCAAAAAGGCCAAGGAGTTGATCGCGTTCGCGGTCGCGCACGCCATCCAGTGCCCTTATTGCATCGACGTCCATTCCAAAGGAGCTTCTTCGGCCGGCGCCTCGCGCGAGGAAATGACCGAAGCGATCCATGTCGCCGCCGTCATCCGCGGCGGGGCGTCCCTGGTCCACGGCGTGCAGGCGCTTCAATCGCTGGACGAAGACTGACGGGAGGTACCCCGCGATGGCGTTTCCGCTCGATCCCGACGGCAGGTTTCACGTTCCCCGGTTCGCCGTCCGCGAAAAGGACGGGGCGTTCATCGCGATCGACCCGGAGCACGCAAACTGGATCTGCCTGAACCGGGCCGGAATCGGTTTGCTGGGGCGTCTCGAGGGGATGACGCTTACGGATGCGATCCCGTTCGCCTCCTCATGCTGCGCGGCGTCTCCCGATGAAGCGGAAAGATTCCTCCGTAAATTCACGGCGGAACTCGCACGGAAGGAGTTCCTCTCGACGCATCCGATCTCATCCGAACTCGTGGAGCGCAGCCGCCTGCTGGGGCCGGAGCGGCTCCACGAAGTCTGGATCGTCACCAACTACGAGTGCAACCAGGCCTGCCGCCATTGCTACACTTACGACCGCGTGGCCAACGACCGGAGGCGCATCCGGAAGGAGGCCCTGCTTGCCATGATGGACGAATGCAGGTCCCTCGGAGCGGAGGTGTTCTACCTTACCGGCGGGGAGCCGTTCCTGCGCGCGGATCTTCTCGACCTGATCGCCGGAGCGACGGCGCGTTCGCGGGCGATCCTGTTCACCAACGGGACTCTGGTCACCGCAGAGCGGGCTTCGCGGCTTGCGGCGTACCGTGAAAGGCTCGTCGTCCAGGTGAGCATGGAGGGGCCCGACGAGGAAACGAATTCCCTCCTGAGGGGAAAGGGATCGTTCGCCGCGGCGATGGAGGGAATACGCAACCTTCTACGCGCAGGCGTTCGGGTCGGCGTGAGCTCCACGCCCACGCCGCAAACCGCCCCAAGGCTGCCCGACCTGACGCGCCTTCTGGCGGGATTGCGCGAAGGAAGCCGCGGAATAGACTACCATCACATCATTTACGTGCTCGACGCGGGGAACGCCAGGGAGGGAAACACCGCCGGGCTTTCCGCTTCCGATCTGATCGATGTGATCACCGGATGCAAGGAGGCCCTCCGGCTGGCCAAGGGGGTGGGCGCACGGACGGGACTCAAGATTACCAACGACAAGATATTCGAGGCGATCGCCTCCAACGGACCCCGCAAGGACATGTGCGGCGCGGGCTACACCATCCTCGGGATCAACGCGGACGGCATGCTTCACCCGTGCGCCACTACCATGCACGACCCTTCCTGCAACCTCGGGTACCTGCTGGACGAGGGGGGAGATTATCTCACCGGCGAAATCGGGCGGCTGTGGCGGGAAAGCGCCGCAGTCCGGCGGATCCGTTCCTTCACCGTCCTGCCTGGCGGCGGAAAGGTGGAAGACCTGCGTTACTTCCACGGAGGCGGCTGCTGGTACCATATGCGGGACCCGCAAGGTGACATCTCGAAGGAGCACCCGTTCTACGCCGCCTACGAATCGCTGACGGAGAAGGCGATCCTGCACGTCGCCACGAAGGACATTCCCGCAGACGACCCATCGAAGGAGTCGCCGCGCCCGAAGATATATTCCTCGATGGCCCGCACGCGGATCGCCTGCGCCGGCGTTCGGAAGACGAAGGACCTCTCCGCCACCGGGATGGACAACGGCTACTGCATCTGCTTCGCGTAACCTGCGTTCAAAATCGCGGTAACATTTCTCCACGATACCTGGAAGGCGCACGTTGCACGATGTCCCGCGGGCGAGCCGCCGAGACGGGGTGCCCCTTGCGGGGGCCTGTAGCGACGAGCGGTAGCCAGGGAGGGCGGGCCGCTCCTGCGCATCCATGCGCGCGCGGCACGCTGCCCTCCATGGCAGCGAGCGAGGAGCTCGCGAGCCGTAGACCGGCCATGGACGGCCGGGCAAGGCGTCCCCCGCAAAGGGGTACCCCGTGAGGCGTGCGTAGCCCGCAATTGATCTTCCAAAGCGTGGCGTCTTCCGGGCATAACGCTTATTGATGTTGCCGAACTTATGAACGCGAGGACTCAGAGCCCCAGGTACGCCTCTTTGACGTGGTCGTCCGCCATGAGCTGCCTGCCGGTGCCGTGGAGGACGACGCGGCCGTTCTCGAGAACGTAGGCCCGGTCGCAGAGCGCCAGCGTCTGACGGACGTTCTGCTCGACGAGCAGGACCGTCACCCCTTCCTCGTTGATCTTCTTCACGATCTCGAAAACGTCCTGCACGAGGATCGGAGCGAGCCCGAGTGAGGGTTCGTCGAGCATGAGCAGCTTCGGCTGGGCCATGAGACCCCTCCCTATAGCGCACATCTGCTGCTCGCCGCCGGACAACGTTCCGGCGGGTTGCTTGCGGCGCTCACGCAGGCGCGGGAAGAGACCGTACACCCATTCCAGCGTCTCCTTCCGCTTCGGTTTCGCGACGGGGGAAAGGGACCCCATGATGAGGTTTTCCTCCACGCTCATCTCCCGGAAGAGTCGCCGCGCCTCGGGAACATGCACGACGCCGTGCCCGATGATCTTGTCGGGGGGCACCTGGTCGAGCCGAACGTGGTCGGTGTAGATGGAGCCGTTCCGGGGTCTCAGTATCCCCGAGATCGCTTTCAGGGTTGTCGACTTCCCCGCGCCGTTCGCCCCGACGAGGACCAGGATTTCCTTCTCCCTGACCTCGAAAGAGACGCCCCACAGCACCTGGAGGTCGCCGTAATAAACGTCGATGTTTTCCACCCTAAGCATAGTCGGTCCCCAGGTACGCCTCGATGACCGCCTTGTTCTGCGCCACTTCCTGCGGCGTCCCCTCCGCGATGGTCTGACCGAAATTGATCGCGTGTATGCGGTCGGATATCGTCATGATCACGTGCATGATGTGCTCGATGATGATGATCGTCGTCCCGTTTTCCCGGATCTTCTTGATGAGCTCGATAGCGTCCAGAAGCTCCGTCGGGTTCAGCCCCGCCGCCGTCTCGTCGAGCAGGAGAAGCTCCGGCCTCGTGGCCATGGCCCTCGTGATCTCCAGGCGCTTGCGCCCGGCTATCGGCAGCGATTTGGCCAGTACGTCCTTGACCTGTGAAAGTCCGCAGAACTCGATTGCGGACCTTGCCAGCTCCCGTGCCTCCTTCATCGTGTTCACCCGTGAGAAGGCGGCGGCCGTGACGTTGTCCATCACGCTCATCCGTCCGAGCGGCTTGACCACCTGGAAAGTCCGGCCGATCCCCAGCTTGCATATCCTGTGGGTCGGCATCCGGTGGATTTCCTGTCCCTTGAACAGCACGGAGCCGGAAGTCGGGCGATGATACCCGCTGATCATGTTGAACGTCGTCGTCTTGCCGGAACCGTTGGGTCCGATGAGCCCGAGGATCTCCCCTTTTTCCACCTGGAAGGAAACGCCGTTGACCGCGGCGAGCCCTCCGAAGTATTTCACCAGATTATCTACGCGGAAAAATGACAACGATCCTCTCCTCTAAGCGGCGATCTTGTTCCGGGCGAAAACGTTCCGGATTTTCGGCCAGTCACCCACGATCCCGTTCGGCAGGACCAGGATGACCACTACGACCAGGATGCCGAACCCAAGTACGTGTGCTCCGGTGATCGTCTTCGCCATCGATTCGACGGCGGCGGACCCGGTGGCTCGCCCCAGGAAATCGAAGAGGCCGAAAAAGCCGGAACGGAAAAATTCCTGGACCGTCACCATGATGAAGGCGCCCACGGCGGGACCGTAGACCGTCCCCACGCCCCCGACGATGCCCACCAGGATGGCCATGATGGAAATGTCATGGAGGGAAAACACGACATCGGGATCGATGAACCCCATGTAATTCATGTAGAGGGAGCCCGCCACCCCGGTCCAGAAGGCCGCGACCGCCAGCGAGAGCATCTTGTAGAAATGGGTGTCGATCCCGAGGCTCTCCGCGGCGTCCTGGTCCTCCCGGATGGAGACGAAGTAGTACCCGGGCTTGGAGTGGACGATCCACTGGATGCTGAGCATGCTGGCGACCGCCAGCGCCAGCGCAACGTAATAGTAAGGGATCTTCGACACGAAGGTGGGCATGATGAGGATGCCGACCATTCCCCCCGTGAATCCTTCCGCGATGGCTGCGCTGTGGCGGAGGACTTCGTTCAGCGCCAGGGTGGCCAGCGCGAAATAGGCGCCGCGCATCCGGAAGCATATCCAGCCGAAAGGCATGCCCACGGCCACCGCGACGAATCCCCCGATGGCCAGCCCCCACCACGCCGAAAGCTGAAGGTGATGGGAAAGGAGCCCCGCCGCGTAGGCGCCGCTTCCGAAAAAGGCGGCGTCCCCGAAGGAGACCTGGCCCGTGTACCCCGCGATGAGGTTCCACGCCGATCCGATGACCACCCACATGAGGAACATGATCATCAGGTGCCTGTAATAATTGTCCTCGACGACGAGGGGGAAGACCGCGAGAACGGCGAGGACGATCAAGGGAACCAGGTTCTTTTTCATCCGTTTTGCTTCCCCTACACCTTCGTCAGCCGCTTGAACCCGCCCGGAAGGAAGAGCAGGACCAGGACGAAGATCGTCATGCCGATGATGTTCTCGTAATCCATGCTGATGTATGTGGCGCCGAAGCTCTCCGCGAGCCCCAGGGTGACTCCGCCGAAGATTGCGCCCACCGTGGAGCCGAGGCCGCCGAGGATGGTGATGATGAAGGCCCTGGCGGTGAACGGCCCGCCGATGTCGGGAAACACGTAGAAGACGGGGGCGAGCAGGCTTCCCGCTGCAGCGACAAGAGCCGAACCGAGGCCGAAGGTGACGATAGTGATCCGCCCGGTGTTCACCCCCATCAGGACCGCGGCGTCCTTGTCCTGGGCGGTTGCGCGGATCGAGCGCCCGATATCCGTCTTGATGAGAAAGAAGAACATGGCGACGGTGAAGGCTATGGCGATCAGGAAGGAGATCGTCAGAGCCACGCTGAAGGAGATGTTTCCGAGGAAAAAGGTCGCGTTGGAGTAATCGGTGCTCACCGATTTGTAGTCGGACTTGAAAATGAACCGGACGACTTCCGTCAGCACCATGCCGATCCCCACCGTCATGAGAACCTGGTTTTCGGGAAGGATCGTTTCCACTTTCAACAGGGGATTCAGCAGGTAACGCTGGATCACGCAGCCGAGGAGGAAAAGCGCGGGCATGGCGACGAACAGGGAGATGTACGGATCCACGCCCGCCACGTGCAGGATGTAGGTGATGTACATTGCGACCATCATCAACTGCCCATGAGCCAGGTTGATGATTCCCATGACCCCCATGATGAGCGTCATGCCGATCCCGATCAGGGCGTACAAACCGCCCTTAAGTACGCCTGCAACGAGTGTCTGCAAAAAGACGTCCATGACCGCTCCCGGGCCTTCCCTGACTACGGTTCGTCAATGGACCGGGCGGCGGTCAAGCCGCCCGGTCCCGAGAAATGATCATCGTGCCGCATGCTTCGGCGCGTTATTTACGCTTGCTCCACTCCGGAACGGGGAACACGTACTTCTTCTTCGCCACTTCCTTGGGCCACACGGTTTCCAGGCTGCCTTTCTGCCACTGGACCATGAAAGTGGGAAGTTTGTTCTGCTGTGTCTTTTTCCCGTACGATACGAACTTGACCGGCCCGAATGCGGTCATCATGTTTGTTGCGGCAAGGGCATCGCGTACATCCTTGGGAGTGATGCTCTTCGCCCTCTTCAATGCGTCGGCGACGACGTAGAGCGAGGCGTACGCTTCGGCCCCGTGGTACTCGGTGTCTTCCTTGTATTTCGCGCGATACCTCTTGAAATAGTCCATCGCTCCGGGATAGGGAACGGACTCCACCCACAGGGTGGCCGAGTATACGTATTCGGCGGCCGGCCCGGCGTTCTTCTGGAACTCGGGCAGGGTGAACCCTGCCCCGCCTCCGATGTAGACCTTGGGGTTGAAATTCAGTTCCTTAGCCTGGCGCATCAGGAGCGCGGCGTCCATGACGTACGAAACCATGTATACCAGGTCCGGATTCTGGGCCTTCACCTTCGTCAGCAGGGGCTTGAAGTCGACTGCCCCCTTGTTGTACCCCTCCTTGGTGAGGACCTTGATTCCCATCTTGTTGCAATCAGCCTCGAAGGACTTCGAGCTGGACTGGCCGAAGAGGGAATTCTCGAAGAGGATAACGGCCGTCCTGGGCTTTACCACGTCCTGCAGGAAGGAGATGACCGCTGAGGGGTACTCGCTGGCGGGCGGGTTGATCCGGAAGACGTAATCGTACTTCTTTTCCGTGACCTCGTCCGCCGACCCCGTGGTGACCAGGAATGGAACCTTGAACTGTTGGGCGACAGCGGTGATCGCGGCGGTGACGGAACTGGAATAAGCTCCGGTAAGGACGGGAACCTTCTCACGGGATATCAGCTTTTCGACCGCGGAGCGGCCCACATCGGGTTTCCCCGTATCGTCCTCGAAGAGAAGCTCGAGCTTGTTCCCGTTGACGCCGCCCTTCGCGTTGATCTCTTCCGCAGCCATCTGGAAAGACCGCTTCTCTATCTCGCCGAACTTCGCCTGCTCTCCGGTCAGCGGGAGCACAATGCCGACCTTGATATTGGCGGCTTCCGCCGCGTTGATCAACAGCATTGAAAGGACAAGTGCGAAAACCATGAATGTCGATTTCCTTCCGAATCCCATGAGGCCCTCCCCTCCTGTTTTTTCCGCCTCCCTAAGCCCTTTCGGGATCGGTGCGGGCGACGGAATGCCGAATGTTCAAAATATATCCCAGTTCCCGCACCGCTATCAACTTTGCGGAAGAGATCCTGGATGCCCGGGCAGGGATAAGCGATAGCATGAAATATACAACAATGGTAACACGCGATGAAATCAGGCCTGTTTTGATAATATCGTAAGAAATTTTCTTACGGCGCGGCATTCTTGTCTACGGCGTTACAATTCCACGATCCCTTTCCTGATCGCGAAACGCGTCAACTCCACGTTGTTTCTCAGGTTGAGCTTGTTCAGAAGCCGGAACCTGTACGTATCGACGGTTTTGATGCTGATGTCATACGCCTCGGCGATTTCCCTGTTGCTCCTGCCCATCGCCAGTCCGCGGAGCACCTGTATCTCCCGGTCCGACAGGATATCGAGCAGCGAACCTGCCTCGCCGCCCTTGGCCATGCGCTCGGCAAGAGCCTCGGAGGCGGATTCGCTCAAGTAGCGCCCTCCGGCGTGGACCTTCCGGATCGCCTGCAGAAGCTGCTCGGCCGCCGAACGCTTCGTTATGTATCCTTTCGCGCCCGCGCCTATCGCACGGACAACGTATTGCTCTTCCTCGTGCATCGTGAGGACCAGCACGGGAAGCTTCGGGCGCTCCGCGATCAGCCTTCGGACGACCTCCAGACCGTCCAGTCCGGGCATCGATATATCCACGACGGCGACATCAGGGGAAGTCTCGCGGGCCTTCCGGATGGCTTCGCGTCCGTCTGCGGCTTCCGCGACGACCGTCATGTCTCCCGCCCCGTCGACAAGCCGGCGCAATCCGTCACGGACGACGCTGTGGTCGTCTGCCAGCAGAACCCGGATCACGCGGAGACCTCGCTCTTCACGACTGCCGGCACCTTCATGAAAACCACCGTGCCCCCTCCCGGTTCCGACCGGATTTCCAGCGTCCCTCCGATCAGCTCCGCCCGCTCGCGCATGCCGACCACGCCCAGACCCACGGAATCGGACAGGTCGCGGAGATAGAACCCCTTCCCGTTGTCCTCCACGGACAGCGTCAGGATTCCGCTTTCCCCCTTGAGGAAGACATCCACCCTCGAAGCGCCGGAATGGCGGATTACGTTGGTCAGCGCCTCCTGGACGATCCGGTATACGGACGTGGCGATCCTGTCTTCCGCCATCGGAACGCCGAAGTGGCGGAAAGCGCTGGCGACCCCGGTGCGTTTTCCGAAGTCGCTTACGTACCAGTCGAGAGCGTCGACAAGCCCCAGGTTGTCGAGGACCCCGGGGCGCAGCCGCGTGGCCATGCCCCGAACCTCGTCGATCGCCATGTCGATCAGACCGCACATCTCCTGCGCCCTCCCGGAGGCGCCCGCATCCGCCTCCTTGAGGCGTTCCCGCAGCCAGACGGTATCGAGGTGCAGGGCGGTCAGCACCTGTCCGAGCCCGTCGTGAAGCTCCCGGGAAACCGCGGCCCGCTCCCGCTCCTGGCTTGCGAGGATGCTGTCCGAAAGACGCCTTACCTGGTCCTGGGCTTTCCTGGCCTCCCGGAGGGCTTCCTCCGCTTCTATCCGCCGGACGATGTCTTCGCTCGCACCCTTATAGATGAAAAAGACCGACATCCCGATAAGCAGACACAGCGTCACTGTGATGGGAACGGTGGCGCGCACCAGGGGGGCCGAAATCTTTTTCGTGATGTCGGCCATGCTGCGCAGGTAGATGACGCTCCATCCCGGGTAATCTTCGAGCGTCATCCGGTAGGCGAGGTATTTCCCCCCGGTGTTGTCGATCGCCGTGTTCCCCTCGCCCATATCCATGCCGATCCACTCCCATGGGCCCGGACCGAATTGCTGCGTGCGGGCTATATCTCCGGCTTCCTCGCCGGAAATCCTGCGCAGGGACCGGTAGAGCCAGTCCTTGCGGTTGGAGGAGAAGACGATGCCGTGGGGGTCTGCAAGCAGGACGATGCCTTCGAATTCCCTGCGGAACTCCTCCTCGATCCTTTCGATCGGGGCCTTTATCACGACCACGCCGACCGGAGCACCCCCCGTCTCTCGATAGACGGGATGGCTGGAGTAGACGCCGCGAACGTTCGAAGCCACTCCCAGCGCCAGGTAAGAGGCCGGGTTTCCGCGGATCGCCTGATGCCAGTACGGCCGGAAAGAAAAATTCCTTCCTACGAAACTGTCTGCCGCCAGCCGGTTGCTCGATGCGACGGTGTCCCCGTTGCGGTCCATCAGGTAGCATACGTCCACTTTCAGCGCGTCCCGGAAATGATCGAGGACGGAATTGGCTCCATCCAGGTTTCCGCGCCCGCCGCCGACCAGGGCGCGTCCGAGTTCCTTCATCCCGGCGAGCGCCTTGACGGTCTTCAGGTTCTCCGAAAGGAAGGACGAGAGACTGCCGCCGGTTCGCTCGGCCTGGAGGGCGATTTCCTTCTCCGCCTCCCTGACGGCGGATTCGTTCAGGGAAGAATAATAGATGTATCCAGCCGCGGACACCGAGAGAAAGGACAGCAGCGACAGGACGACGAGGATGATGCGGAGCCTCACTTTAAGCCCGCAATTCTTGCCATGCTTCTGCTCTTGGTCACCCGACCATGTTGAGCCCGCCGTTGACGCTCAACACCTGTCCCGTTATGTAGGAGGCCTCCCTGGAAGCCAGGAAACGCACCGCAGCCGCGATCTCTTCGGGCTTCCCGAGCCGCCGGAAAGGTATCCCCCGCTTGATGGCCTCGATGATCCTGCTCCCCTCTTCCGTCCCGAAGTTCTCGGCGAGGAGCGGCGTGTCCGTCGGCCCGGGGCATACGCAGTTGACCCTGATCCCGTGCTGGGCCACCTCCCTCGCGATCGCTTTCGTGAAGGCGATCACCCCCCCTTTGGCGGCGGAGTATACTGCCTCGCCCGAACTGCCTACCCGGCCGGCGTCCGACGCGATGTTGACGACGGCGCCGCCTTCCTTCCGGGCTACCATGGCATCCAGCGCCACGCGCGTCCCGTGCACGACCCCCATGAGGTTCACCTCCACCACCCTGGCCCAATCCTCCTGGACGGTGGATAGGAACGGCATGATGCGATCCCATCCGGCGTTGTTCACCCAGATATCGATTTCGCCCAACTCACGTACCGTTCGCTTACCGACTTCCTGCATCTGGTCCATTCGCCCCACGTCCGCCTCGAGGAACAGCAGGCGGGATCCGGCCTTCTGCCCGACAAGGCGAAGATGGTCCGCCGTCTGGTCGTGGATATCCGCGACCGCCACGTGAGTCCCTTCCCTTAAAAACCGTTGAGCGATGGCGAAACCGATTCCTCGCGATCCCCCGGTGACCACCGCGACCTTCCCTCTCATGAAAGAAACCTCCTGTCCGGGGGACATTCCTGATCTTAGCGCCTTATATCGCGAGGAGCGTCCCCCCGAAGCAGGGTAACATTGACAATTTCCGCTGGCTATACTACCGTTTCCCCCCATGTTCAGGATGCGTGTCTTTCCCGTCCTCGGGTTACTTTCGCTGATTTTTCTCATTCCCGCATGCTCCGAAAAGCTCGCCAGGCAAACGGGACTCACCGCGCAGGACCTTTACGCACGTGGACACCAGAAACAGGCGGCGAAAAAATACAAGGACGCCGTCGAAGCCTACCAGGTACTCCTGGACCGGTTCCCCAACTCCCCGCTGGCGGCGAAAGCCCAGATCGGACTTGCCGACTCCAGGATGGAAAACAAGGACGACCTCGAAGCGGAGGTCGCGTTCGACGATTTCCTGCGTCTTTACCCCGCAAGCGACAACGTCGCCTATGCGTTGTACAGAAAGGGGGAGCTCCTGGCGCGGCAGGCCCCGGATCCCGGCAGGGACCAGAGCAAGACGGGGGAAGCGGTCAAGTCCCTGACGCTGTCCAGGGAGAAGAGCCCGTCGGGACCCTACGCGGCAAAAGCCGCCGCCCGGATCATCGAGCTCAGGAACCGGCTGGCCGTGCACGAATTGCGCATTGTGGACCACTACCTTAGCCGAAAGAAATACGAAAGCGCGGAAGTGCGCGCGCGGCGAGCCCTTTCCGAGTACCCGGAGACCGCCGCAGCGCCGTTCATTTTGTCCTCTCTTGCCGAGTCCCTGGAGAAACAGGGGAAAAAGGAGGAGGCGGCGCAACTCCGGAAGACCTTGGAGGAGAAGTTCCCCTCCCGGGGGAAGAAGAAGCCGTGAGCCGCGACCTTGCGACGCTGACGACCATCGGAAAGCGCGCCTACGAGGAGAAGGATTTCTCCCGCGCCGAGAAGCTGCTACGCGAAGCGATAGAGGGCGGGGCGAATTACGCGGACATCCACTATATACTCGGCCTTATCTACCACCAGTGGGGGAAGCTGCACCAGGGCGTCGAGCATTTCGAGAAGGCGATCGAACTCAACCCGGATTACACCGAGGCCCTTCTCTCGCTCTCCATTTCGCTGAACGACATGGGGCGATATGAAGAAGCCAGGATCGTCTACCATCGGGCAAGCGCATCTACCGCGCGGTCCGGAGATTCGGCGAAAGGGAACATGTTCCGGGGGAAGATCGCCAATCTCCACGCCGAGCTGGGCCAGCTCTACCTCGCGCTCAAGCAGTACGATGACGCCATCAGGGAATACCGGCAGGCCCTCACCGTCGCCCCCGAATATCCCGACCTGCGCATACGTATGGCGGTGGCGCTGCGTGAGGCGGGGCGTCCGGCGGACGGACTTGAGGAAGTGCGGAGGGTCCTCGCCGCCCACCCCGGCAGCATCCAGGCGATGATCCAGAAGGGCATACTGCTATACCTCACGGGGAAGAAGACCGAGGCCCGCCAGGCGTGGGAAGAGGCCATTTACAAGGACCCGACGAATAAACTCGTCCAGCTATACCTCAACACCCTCGACCGCGAAATCGCCGCTCCCTAAGGACCCCCAGAAAAATATCCTGCTGCACTCCAACAATATTTCCGTAATGCAACCTGCTGAATAACGACTGCGGGTGCCGCCGCAGAAACGGAGTGCACTGTTATTCAGGGACGCCGGAGATCGGATGCCTCACCGCGCGAGCGTGCGCTCCGAGTGAAGCCAGGGAGGGCGAGAACGAGGAGCCAGCCGCAGCGCAGGCGGACAGGGACGTCCGCCAAGCGTACGCGCGGGGAGGCGTCCGACTCCGGCGGGGCCCCTGCATCATTCGATATCCTGTTGGGCGTATCGAACCCGGCAAGCAGCGCGGGGTTATTTGACCCAGGCCGCGAGCGTCGAGAGCGCCTCCGGGAGCCCGCCGGTTTTCGCCCCGCCGGCCTGCGCCATATCCTTGCGACCGCCCCCTCCGCCGCCGACGAATGCCGCCGCCTTCTTGACGATGTCGTTCGCGGAATATGTAGCGGTCAGGTCCGCGGTCACCCCCGCTATGAGATGGCACCTGCCCTCCTGCACGCTGCCCAGGAGCAGGATCCCGCTTTTCATCTTCGCCTTCACGCGGTCGGCCAGCTCACGCAGCGAGGCGGCGTCCATGGGCTCGACCTCCGCGGCGAGGACGGTCACGCCGCCCGCCTGCGTCGCCTTGCCCATGACCTCTCCGACGAGGTCCCTGGAGGCCCTGCGCCGCGATTCCTGCAACTCCTTCTCGAGCGTCTTTATCTGCGCGAAGAGCTTGCGCACGCGCTCCGGCGTGTCCGCGGCGGAAACCTTGAGGTCCCTCGCGATCACGTGAAGTAGCTCCGCCTCCTCCCTCAGAGAGCGCAGCGCCTCCATTCCGGTGACCGCCTCGATGCGGCGCACGCCCGCGGCGAGGGCGCCTTCGGATACTACGCGGAAGAGCCCGATCTCCGCGGTGTTCCCGACGTGGGTTCCCCCGCACAGCTCGCGGCTCACTCCCGGCACGCTCACCATCCGCACGGTATCGCCGTACTTTTCGCCGAAGAAGGCCATGGCGCCGGCGGCGATCGCCTGGTCGTACGGCAGGTAATCCCAACGGACCGGCGTGGCGGCGAAGACGGCCTCGTTGACGAACTCCTCCACCTTGCCCAGCGCTTCCGCGGAAACCGCCTCGAAATGGGTGAAGTCGAACCGGAGCTTGTCGGGACCCACGTAAGAGCCGGCCTGCCGGATGTGCGAGCCCAGCACCTTGCGGAGCCCCGCCTGCAGCAGGTGCGTCGCCGTGTGGTTCGACTGCGTTTGCCTGCGGCTCCCCGCCTCGACCTCGAGGTCCACGGCCACTCCCTCGCCGACCGTCCCCTCAGTCACCTTCGCGCGGTGGACGACGATGTCGGCGGCGGGCTTGCGGGTCGAAGTTACCTGCAGGCGGAACCCCCTTCCAGCCCCGATGCCTACATCCCCGGCCTGCCCTCCCGATTCTCCGTAGAAGGGCGTCACATCGGTCACCAGGTCGATCTCCTCCCCGGCCATGGCCTTGGCGACCCGCTCTCCTCCGCGGAACAGGGCCGTAACTTTCGCGGCGGCCTCCAGGCGTTCGTATCCGACGAACTCCACTCTGTTCCCCGTCCCCGCGAGGTACGACGCGGCGGCATCCGACGCGGCGGCCTCTCCACCCTTCCATGAAGTCCGGGACTGGGCCCGCTGCTTCTCCATCTCCGTTTCGAACCCTTCAGTGTCGAGCGTGACGCCCCGCTCCCGGCAGAGGTCAGCCGTCAGGTCCGCGGGAAAACCGTAGGTGTCGTACAACTTGAACGCTACACTTCCCGCGAAGACGGCGCGTCCCGCCTTCCCGATGCGCGCGAACTCCTCCTCCACCATCCGGAGCCCCGCGTCGAGCGTCTCCAGGAACCGCTTCTCCTCGTTCAGCGATACGGTATCGATGAACGAGGCGCTCTTTCCCAGCTCGGGATACGCCTGCGAAAACTCCTTCACCACGGAGGCGGCCACGCGATGGAGGAATGGCCCGTCGAACCCGAGTTTCTTGCCGTGCCGCAGCGCTCGCCGCATGATCCTGCGAAGCACGTAGCCGCGCCCTTCGTTGGAAGGCAGTATGCCGTCCGCGATGAGAAACGCCGTCGCCCGGGCATGGTCGGCTATCACGCGCATCGCGGCGTCGGTCTCCCTCGATTTACCGGGAGGAACCTCGCTTAAGGCGGAGATTTCGGCAAGAATCGGCCGGAACAGGTCGGTGTCGTAATTGCTTTTCACCCCCTGAGACACCGCAGCCAGCCGTTCAAGACCCATACCCGTGTCGATGCTCGGCTTCGGCAGCGGCGTCTTCGTACCGTTCTCGTCCTGGTTGAACTGCATGAACACGAGGTTCCAGATCTCGAGGAACCGGTCGCAGTCGCAGCCCACCGCGCAGGAGGGGCGGCCGCAGCCGATCCCCTCGCCCTGATCGTAGATTATTTCGGAGCACGGGCCGCACGGCCCCGTCGGTCCCATCGCCCAGAAATTGTCCTTTTCGTCGAACCGTACGATCCGTGACGCCGGGATCCCCATTTTCCCGTGCCAGATGTCGTACGCCTCGTCGTCCTCCCGGAAGACGGAAACCGTCATCCGCGTTCCGTCGAGCCCCGCCTCGCGTGTAAGGAAATCCCATCCGAAGAAGATGGCGTCGGTCTTGAAGTAGTCCCCGAAGGAGAAGTTCCCCAGCATTTCGAAAAGCGTATGGTGGCGCGCCGTGTAGCCGACGTTCTCGAGGTCGTTGTGCTTCCCGCTGACGCGCAGGCAGCGCTGGGACGTGGCGGCCCGTTTCAGGTCGGGGGGGCCCATCCCGAGGAAGTTGTCCTTGAACTGCACCATCCCGGCGTTCGTGAACAGCAGGGTGGGATCGTTCCCCGGGACCAGCGAGGACCCGGGAAGGACCCTGTGTCCGTTCCGCTCGAAATAGGAAAGGAATGCGGCGCGAAGATCGGCTCCGGTCGTCACAGGTTTAGTCCTCTCCTTCCAGGAAATCTTTCATCCATCTCCCCGCCGCCATCCGGCAGACGCCGGGGGAAAACCCGCGTCCTGCGAGGAAGCGGTACGCCCGGACGGCCCCTTCACGGCCCGGGGGCGGCACGCCGCGGAACTTCTTCCGCAGGGCGGCGGCTGCAGCCTCCAGCTCGTCTTCCCCCGGGAAACTCCGGCGCACGGTCTCTTCGACCAGGTCCCGCGGGAAACCCCGCCTCTTCAATGTCCATGCGATCTTCGCCGGACCGTAGCCTCGAGTCTCCCGGTATTGGGCCGCCAACCGCCCGCAAAGCCCCGAGTCGTCCGCCAGGCCGAGCTCCCGCAATCGTGCTACAACGCTTTCCGCCTCGCCCCCGGGATACCCCTTCTTCTCCAGCTTGCCGCGGATCTCCTCCTCGCTCAAGGCCCGCCGGGCGAGCATCCGCATGGCCGCATCCATGGCGCCGCCGGGGGACGGGGCCGCCCCCGGCGCGCTGCGGCTCCGGCTTGTTCGGCTGAGGCGGGGACTTGTCAAAATCCTCCCAGCTCAGATCCGAAGTCGAGGAGATGCCGCGGACGCGGAGCGCGAAGTCGTCGGGGTTCGAGGCCTGCCGCAGCGCTTCATCGAGCGTGATCAACCCGTCCTTGTACAATGACATGAGGGACTGGTCGAATGTCTGCATCCCGTAACTTACATAGCCCTGCAGGATCGCCTCCCGTATCTTCCTCGTCTTGTCCTTGTCCTCGATGTACTCCCGGACGCGAGCGGTGTTTATCATGGCTTCGATGGCGGGGACACGCCCCTTTCCGTCGGCGCGCGGAACCAGCCGCTGGGAGATGACCGCGCGCAGGATCACGGCGAGCTGGTTCCTTACCTGCTTCTGCTGGTAGGGAGGAAACGAGCCGACGATACGGTTGATCGTCTCTGCGGCGTCGAGCGTGTGCAGCGTCGAAAGGACGAGGTGGCCCGTCTCGGCTGCCATTATGGCCGTCTCCATCGTCTCGAGGTCGCGCATCTCGCCCACAAGGATCACGTCGGGGTCCTGCCGCAGGGCGCTGCGGAGCGCTGCGGAAAACGACACCGTGTCCACACCCAGCTCCCGCTGGTTGATGATGCTCTTCCGGTCGCGCAACAGGAACTCTATTGGATCCTCGATCGTGATGACGTGGCAGCTCCGGTGGGAGTTGATGTGCTCGATGATGGCGGCCAGCGTCGTAGACTTCCCGCAGCCCGTCGTCCCGGTGCAGAGGATAAGCCCCCTGTTCTCCAGCGCGACCTTCTCCAGCACCTTCGGGAGGTGCAGCTCCTCGAAGGACTGGACCCCGACGGGGACGACGCGGAACACCATACCGATCGTTCCGCGCTGGATGAAAATATTGACGCGGAAACGTCCCAGTCCGGATACGCTGTAGGCGCAGTCCATCTCGTGGGTCCGTTCGAACCGCCGCTGCTGTTCCTCTCCGAGAATCAAGGCGCTCATGGCGACAAGGTCCTCCGGCCGGAGGGATTCCTCCACCTTCAGCGGCACGAGCCTGCCGTTTATCCGCAGGACCGGGAGCAGCCCGGCCTTCAGATGGACATCGGAGGCCCCGTGGTGCAGCGCGGCCTTGAGGATCTCCGTAAGCTCCAACTATTTCGCTCCTTCCTGCCCGGCGCGGCCGGCTTCCCCTATGCCGTAGTGCGCCAGGATCTTCTTCCGCAGTTCGATGGCGACTTCCCGGTGCTCCTTGAGAAAACCCCTGGCGTTCTCCCTACCCTGCCCGATCCTCTCCCCGTCGAGGGAATACCAGGCCCCGCTCTTCTCGACAAGGCCCAGCTCGGTCCCGACGTCCAGCAGGTCCCCTTCCTTCGAGATCCCTTCCCCGTACAGGATGTCGAATTCGGCCTCCCTGAACGGCGGCGCCAGCTTGTTCTTCACCACCTTCACGCGGGTGCGGCTCCCCGTGACCTCGTCGTCCTTCTTTATCTGCGTCAAGCGCCGGATGTCCATCCGGACGGAAGAGTAGAACTTCAGCGCGTTACCACCGGTCGTCGTCTCGGGGTTGCCGAACATCACTCCGATCTTCATCCGGATCTGGTTGATGAAGATGACTGCCGTCTGCGACTTGCTGATCGTCGCGGTGAGCTTGCGGAGCGCCTGGGACATGAGGCGCGCCTGCAGCCCCATGTGCGCGTCCCCCATCTCCCCTTCGATCTCGGCCTTGGGCACCAGCGCCGCAACGGAATCGACCACCAGGACGTCGAGCGCCCCGCTGCGCACCAGCATCTCGGCGATTTCGAGCGCCTGCTCTCCCGTGTCCGGCTGCGAGATAAGCAGGTCCTCGGTGTTCAGCCCCAGCTTCCTCGCATACGACAGATCCAGCGCATGCTCTGCATCGATGAATCCGGCGATCCCCCCCTGCCTCTGGGCTTCGGCGACGATGTGCAGCGCGAGCGTGGTCTTCCCGGATGACTCCGGCCCGAAGATCTCGGTGACCCTTCCACGCGGGATGCCGCCGATTCCCAGCGCCACATCGAGGGAGAGCGCCCCCGTCGGAATAATGGGGATATCCTTCGCCGGGATGTCGGCCCCGAGCCTCATGATCGCGCCCTTCCCGTAATTCTTCTCGATCGCCGAAAGCGCCATGTCGAGCGCCTTCCTGCGGTTTGCATCCTGGCTCATTTCTTTTTCTCCTCTCATCCCTTGCTCGCAGGTCGCTTAAGACAACGGCACATCGCGCAGGACGCGGTATACCGCTCCTCCTGGGGAAAGCCGGCTCTCGTACAACTGGAACGAATTCACGCCGACGACGCCGAACCGTTTTCCGGACAGGGCTTTCGCGTATTGCTCTCCCCAACCCTCGGGGAGCCGGTCCCGGGCGCGGCCGACCGTAACGTGCGGGTGGAACCGCCTTTCCTCGCGCGGAAAACCCGCGGCGGAAAGCGCATTTTCAATATTCTCATGCAACTTACCGACCAATTCAAGCGGTTCCCGGATTCCGACCCATAGCACGCGCGGCGTTCGAAGGCCGGGAAACCCTCCCGCTTCCTCGACCGCCAGTTCGAACGGAGGGATTCCGGCCGCCGCCCCGTCGAGAAGCAAACCGATATCCTCGATACGCTCCGGGGGTGTTTCTCCGAGGAATTTCAGCGTAACATGAAGGTTATCCTCCTGCGTCCATGAGATCGGCGTTCGCTTCCCGCGTAAGGGTGAAATCGCCTCCGCGATCGCACGGCGGCAATTTTGAGGAAGCCCGATTCCGATGAAGACCCTCATTTTCCCCCTTCCCGGATCTCCTGCAGGACGGCCAGTAGTTCTTCGAACGCCCATGCAACGGTTTTCCGCCGGACCGTTTGACGGCCCCCGGAAAACCTCCGGCGGTACGACCGTCGGACCTTCCCCGCGGAAATGCCGAGGCACACGGTTCCGACAGGCTTCTCCGGCGTCCCGCCCCCGGGCCCCGCGATCCCCGTGATCCCCACGGCGACTGCCGAACGAAACCGCCGTTTCACGCCTTCCGCCATGGCCAGGGCCACGTTCTCGCTGACGGCTCCCGCCGATTCGATCAGCGATTTCGACACTCCCAGGTCCCTTGTTTTGGAAGCGTTGGAGTACGCGACGAATCCTCCCGGAAAATAGGCTGAGCTCCCGGGGATGTCCGTGACCGCGGCGGAAAACAAGCCCCCGGTGCAGGATTCGGCGGCAGCCAGAGTGTATCCGGGCCGCCCAAGCGCCTCTCCAACCCGTTTCGCCAGCATCCTTGTCAGCCTGTCAGCCACGCGATCCCCCGATATGCGATATGCGCATATACCCCGGCCGCAAGATCGTCGGCCACTACGTAAGCCGCTCCTTCCCGCGCGTTCGCCCACGCGGCGGGCCCGAACTTCACGATATCGAAGAACCGGAAGAGCAGGAACAGGAGAATCGCCGGCTTCCACCCCCAGGGAATTCCCGTGGCCGCCAGCAGCATACCCGCGACTTCGTCGATCACTACGGAAGGCGGATCCTTGCTGCCCGTTTCCCTTATCTCCACGGCGGCAGCCGGAAATGAAAGCAGCAGCACGGCCGCGAGAATCCCGATGTGCGCCTCCCAGGATCCGCAGCCGACATACCAAAGCGGAAGGGCCAGCAGCGATCCGAAGGTGCCGGGGCAGAGGGGCAGATAACCGAGCCCCAGCCCGGAGGCAGCGGCACGCCAGGCAAGTTTCCCCCGGAAACGATTATCTTGTAAGATAGACATAAGTAGGTTATCAATTTTACATGCATATATAGGACCGCGGAATGAATAAAACGTCTTTTCCGGTCCGCGCGGAGACCCGAACGCCGATGCCCGAGCTTGACGCCGATTTTGTACCGAAAATAACCCGGGCCGTCACCGAGCTTTCCAAGGGGATGAAGAGCGTTTCATTCTACCCCGACGGCCATCCGGCGTTGATCCAGGCCGTTTCCAGGATCATCTCCCTTTTCGAAGAGATACCTCTGCCGGAGGCGGGCCTCGAGATCGACGTCACCAAGAACGCCCTCCTGTTCAACGACACGCCGCTCCCCGCAACGAACAAATCGGTCACGGACCTGAACCGCGAGCTGTACTTCCGCAGGGCAAGCAAGGTCATCTTCCTGCCCGATCTGAAACCGGCGGAGATCGTGGCTTTCCTGAAGATCCTCGGGCGCGACATCGACCGTATCCAGGACGAGGGCGGCATGGAGCGGGTGCTGCTGCGGGAAAAGATATCGCGGATCTGGGTGAACCGGGTGGATTACGAGGGGCTGACGGAAATGCTCAAGAAGGAAAAGGAGGAGGTCCCGGCCGAAGGAGAAGCGCCGCTGGACGAAGACGACCAGTCGTCCGCCCTTCAGAACATCCTTCCGGAGGAATTGACGCTGGACGACCTCCTTACGTTGATCGAAAAGGAAACGGACCCCGCGGAATACCGCGACTATCTCATCGCCATTTCGAGGGCTCTCTACTACGAGCGGATGGACCGGAAGATCGAATACGCCACCCGGGCGCTGAAGATCTTCGCCAACCACATCGACCGCCCTCCCATGCAGAACGAGGAGATAGCCAAGCTGGCCCGCCTCGGGATAAAGGAGATGGCCTCGGAGGAGTTGATTTCCCACTATGTCTATCTCCTCCGCGAGAAGGGCGGCAGGGGGAACAAGGAGGTGGAAACGATCCTCGCGGCCTTCGACGATCGGGCAGTCAAGCCTCTGCTGCGGACGCTCGCGGATGAAGAGGACCTCCTGATCCGGAAATCGATCGTGGAAATCATCGCGCGGATCGGCAGGCCCGCGGTTCCCGCCATCCTCGAGAACCTGGGCGACGCCAGGTGGTTCATGGTCCGCAACATGGTGACGATCCTCGGAAGCCTCGGTCTGCCCGACCTCGCGCCCCACGTCGCCACAGTCCTCACCCACCCGGACCTCCGGGTGAAAAAGGAGGCGATCAAGGCGCTGTCGAAGCTTCCGCACCCATCCTCGGTCAACTCGCTCGGAGACCTGTGCTTCTTCCCGGAGGAAACCGTCGCTCTCACGGCCACCGGTGCGATGGCGTCGAAGAAGGAACCGGAAGCCGTCCTGGTTCTATACCGGCGCGTCGTGCACCGCAGGTTCCTTTATCCCGCCTACCGGCTGGCCCATGAAGCGATCGATTCGCTGCGGGCGATCGGGACCGACGAGGCTGTCACGGCGCTTGAGGAGATCCTTCGGACCAAGGCGGTCTGGGAGACGCAAAAATTCCGGATCATGAAAATCCACGCCTTGAAGAGCATCTCAAAAATAAGCGGGGGCCGGGCGAGCGAAGCGCTACAGAACGCCTTGCGCTCCCCCGAGCCGTATCTCCGGATGGAAGCGGAACGTCTCGTCAGGAAAGGGTAGCGGAAACGTCCCATGGAACGGCGCGACCAGGAACAGTTGATCGCCGGCCTCATCAGGTCGCTCGGAACGTCCCTTAAGAACCGGAAGCTTTATCCGGCTTCGCACCCGCTTGTGCGAACACCGGTGGAGAAGGTCTTCAAGGAACTGCGCGTATTTTTCGCCGAACGCTCCGAACTGGCGCTGGCCATCTCGGACGGCACCCTGGTGTTCGAGGGTGTTCCGATCTTCAACCTGACGTCTCCTCTCGAGTCCTTCGTGGCGAAGCTCACGCGGATCGGAGCCCCGGCGATCATATTCGAGAAGGAGCTGACGCAGGAGGACCTGGAGAACTTCGTCCGTTTCCTGAACGATTTGAAGGAGGTGGGGCTTTCAGCGGGTGAACTACAGAATCTCCTGACGCAGGCGGGGGTCGAGCACGTCAGGTTCAAACCGGTCGATGAAAGCGACAAGGACGACAGGGAGATCGCCAACGAGATCTACACCAACGCGGTTTCGGTCGTGTCCTCGGTCATGCGGGACGTGCGGCTGGGGCGGGTCCCGTCGGGTGCGGAATCGGAGCGCGTCACCCGGGATATCAGCAGCATGCTCGCGCGGAACCGGGACGCGATGCTGGCGCTCACGCTCATCAAGAACTACGACGAGTACACCTACAACCATTCGGTCAACGTCGCCGTCATTTCCCTCGCGCTGGCCGACGTGGTTCGCCTCCCGTCGCAGGAAAAGATCGACGTGGGCGTCGCGGGACTCCTCCACGACATCGGAAAAACGCAGCTCGCCCTCGATCTCATCCGGAAGCCCAGCACGCTTACCGTGGAGGAGTTCGAGGAGATAAAGAAACATCCCCGGGAAGGGTTCACGCTGCTGGGAAAGATGTCGAACATACGCCCCGATTCGGCCTACCTCGTCCTCGAACACCACATGCGGTTCGACCGAAGCGGATATCCGCCTCCGGAACCGGGCTATAAAACGCACGCGCACTCCAATATCATCCCCGTCGCCGACTGCTATGACGCCCTGACGACGATGCGGTCTTACCAGAAGGCGCGCTACCCCGCCCAGTCGCTGGAGATCATGATGAAACTCGCGGGGAAATCGCTGGACCCATTCATAGTGGAGGCGTTCGCGAAGACGATGGGAATCTACCCCATCGGTACGATGGTCAGGCTGAACACCATGGAGATCGGACTGGTCGTCGGGCAGGGGGAAGGCGGCGAGGATCCGCCGAAGATCCTGTTGCTGCTCGATCCGGACGGCCGAGCGCTTCCCGACCCGGAGCAGGTGGACCTTGGATACCCGGAAGGAACGGCCGGTGGCCCGCGGCGATCGATCGTGGGAACGGTAAACCCCAACCTGTACTCCGCAGCGGCCGCCGGAGCCCTCGCCATAACGCTGACTCCTGCTTAATCCGCATTTCTCACCTTGGTCAGGCGCCCGGGCTATCCGCCGCGCTCCATTCCGACAGTGCGGCCGCAGCGGCGGCCCGCACCGTTTCGTTCTCCGAGCCCGTGAGGAGAAGGATCTTCTCCCAATCCTCCTTTTCCGCCAGAAGCGCGTACGCCTGCACCGCCTTGCCGCATACGAACGGATCGGGATGGGCCAGGTATCTCCCGATGACGGGCGCCAGCTCCTTCCGGCGGGATTTCCCGAGCGTCTCCAGAATGTTTCCCAGCACGACCCCCTGTTCCTTCTGAAGCCTATCCGCAAGGGCCTTGAGTACCGGTACCGTGGGAGAAAAAGCGAGCGCGCGGGCTGCGGCGCCCCGCACTTCGGCCTCCGTATCGGAAAGGGCCGCCAGGAGGAGCGTCACCCCTTCCCTTCCGCCGATGTCCTCGGCGGAGTGGACTATCCGCATCCGTTCCGCCAGGGCGCCGGTCCGGAGAACCTGCAGGCAGGAATCCACCGAGCGTTTCGCCCTGAGCCGGTCCAGGGAGGAGGATGCGGCCTCCCTGACGGGCTGCGAAGGGTCCGATTGAGCCATTTTACGAAGGGTTTCCTCGATCCGGTCAATCACGCCTTCCCCCCTTTTCCCGCAATTCATTGGCCGAAGGGATGTCAGGCGTGCCGCTTGCGCTCAGCACGCCGTCGACGATCGCCCTCTCCAGCGCGCGCGCACCGAGGACGGCGGCCTGCATCACGTTTCCATTCCGGCCGGAATGCCCGGTGGAAAGGGCCACGACCAGATCCCCGTCCATGGGAGTGTGGATCGGGCGAATGGCGCGCATCAAGGCGCCCTGCGCCATCCGGGCGATTGCCGCGAGCTCGTCCCTTGAGAATCGGTCCGCCGTGGCGACGACCCCGAGCGTCGTGTTCCCGGGCGCGAAAGGCTCCCTGCGGAATCCCGCCCGGAACATCCGCTCGGTCCCGGCGGGACCCAGCCCGTCTTCGCTCCTTGCGCCGGCTATCCATTCCCCGGTGTCCGGGTCCACCACGTCCCCGAAAGCGTTCACGACCGCGCATGCCCCCACGCGCACGCCGCCGCCCTCCTCGCAGGCCGTGCCGAACCCGCCCTTCATCGCGCGGCCTATGCCCAGGATTTTCCCCACCGTCGCGCCCGCGCCCGCTCCGACCGAGCCTCGTTCCGGCGGCGACGCCGCCGCCGCGGAAGCCGCCGTGTATCCCATCTCCGGGGTTGGCCGGAATGAGGGATCGCCGAACCCGAGGTCGAATATCACGGCGGTAGGGACGATGGGAACCACACCCGCAGGGGTCGGAAATCCCTCTCCGGCTTCCTCCAGGAAACGCATGACGCCCGATGCCGCATCGAGCCCGAAGGCGCTCCCTCCCGCGAAAACCAGCGCGTGCATCCGCGACGCCGGGTGGGAACGCAGCAGGGAATCCATCTGGCGGGTCCCGGCGGCCTCCCCCCGGATGTCCGCCGCCCCGGCGGCTCCGCCCGGAAACCTCAATACCGTCACCCCGGAGCCGCGCCTCGCATCGTGCGCGTGTCCCAGCAGGATTCCGGCCACGTCGGTGATCGCTCCCGGCATCCTCCCTCCGCAATTCGTATAGTCATACCGGAGGGTGGCGGGTTCGTCAATCGCCGGTCCCAAGGGATACATTTCCTCAGATACCGGCATTCGAGGGCCGCTGCATCCGTTCCTGCTTCGTTACCCTCCTTCACCGTACTCGGCGGGTACGCTTCAGTAGGGTGCCTCGCAGGACCGGCGCATCGACCCTCTCGTTGCCCGGTCTATTCCGAAACGCATCCCTCGGGACCGGTCCGATGGTTGACGGTTCGAGGCGGGCGAACGTACACTCTCCGGAGGAGATTATCGTATGGAGACGATCCGCGGAAAGGTACTTGCGCTCGACTTCGGCAGCCGCCGCATCGGCGTGGCCGTTTCCGATCCGCTCGGCATAATCGCTCTGCAGCTCCCGGCGATTCGCAGGGAAGGGGACCGGAAGGACATCGAAGCCATAGCGAAGACGGCGGCGGAATACGGCGTCGAGACCGTCGTGATCGGCCTGCCGATGCACGCCGACGGCACGGAAGGGACCCAGGCGGCCCGGGCCAGGTCGTTCGGGGAGAAGGTGCGGGAGCGCCTCGGCGTTCCGGTGGTGCCGTGGGACGAGCGCCTGACGACGGTCCAGGCGGAGCGTTACCTGATAGACGCCGGAGTGCGCAGGGAAAAGAGGAAAGAGGTCCGCGACAGCCTCGCCGCCGCGCTGCTTCTGCAATCCGCGCTGGACGCCCGGAACCGGAAATAGGCCCCTGTGGTTTCGCAGCGCCTGAAGCTCTTCCTCGTACCTGTAATGGCGGCCGTCACCGTCTTCGCATTCCTCTTGATGGACACCCCCCCTTCGAAGAATTGGCATTCGCCCGAGGCGCTGGTTCCACGCGGAAGTTCTTCCGCCGAAATAGCGCGTCTCCTTTCGGAGAAGGGCATCCTTCAGCATCCCCTCGTTTTCCGTTTGCTCGTTACGGCGACAGGGACAGGCAGGAAAATCAAATTCGGCGAATACTCTTTCGAGGAACCGCCGAATGTATTCGAAGTCTGGCGGAAGCTGTATCGCGGGGAGATAAACCGCTACGAGGTGACGATCCCCGAGGGGTCGAACATCTACGATATCGCGGAGATCCTGGGCGGGCAGGAGCTCGCCGAAACGGTCAAATTCATCGAGATCGCATCATCCCGCGCGGTCCTGCGCCGGCTTGGGATTCCCGGTGCGACCGCGGAAGGGTTTCTCTTCCCGGATACATATCAGCTCGACAAGTCGATGACCGCCGAGGATATCCTCGAATCTATGGTGAAGCTGTTCCGCAGAAGGCTTCCGGCGGAGTGGGAAGGACGGGCGCGGGACATGGGATTCTCCCTGCTCGAAATCGTTACGATCGCCTCGATCATCGAAAAGGAAACGGGCGTCGAATCGGAAAAACCCCTGGTGTCCGCGGTGATACGGAACCGCATGGCGCGTGGAATGCCCCTTCAGATGGATCCAACGGTGATCTACGGGTTGAAACGGTTCGGCGACGAACTCACGAAAAAGGACCTTCAAACCCCGTCGCCGTACAATTCCTACCTGAACCGGGGCCTTCCCCCCGGGCCTATCGCCAACCCGGGAATTTCCGCCATCCGGGCGGCGCTTTTCCCCGCCGACGCGGAATACCTGTACTTCGTTTCGCGCAACGACGGCTCCCACAGGTTTTCGAAGACATTGCAGGAGCACAACAGGGGTGTGGCTTCCTACAGGAGGGATAAATCCGCGGAATAAACCTTCGGGCCGCCGTTATTCCTCGACTTCTCCAGCCGGCGCTTTCTTCAACCCTTCATCCATTTCATCCCGCATGTACTTTTCTTCCCGCTCGAGCTTTTCCTGGCACTCCACGCAGTACTTGGCGAAGAGCATGACCTTCAGGCGGCCCTTGGGAATCTTCACGCCGCACTCTTCGCAGAGTCCGTAAGTGCCCTCCTCGATCCGGTCGATCGCGTCGTCGATCTGCAGAAGCTTTTTCTTCTCCCGGTCGGTAAGGATCATGTCCAGCTCGCGCGTCCGCTCTTCCGACACCGAATCCAGGATGTCGCCGATGTCCGGCGTGGTTCCCTCGGTGGTGGTCCTGGACCGCCGCGCGATGTCCCGCACCAGGTCCTCGCGCATGTGGAATAACATGTCCTTAAGCGATTTCATGCGTCGCAACCCCCCAGAAACGGTGTGGCCGCTCCCGGCCCTCCCTGGCCTTCGCGGCACGTCGCCATCCATGGCAACGAAAAAATTACGTTAGTATAACCGGAGATGCGCCGGTGTCAACGGGTTTTGCGATCAGGTCCCACTCCCGCGCCCCGGTGATTTCAGCCCGGCAAAACCCTCCCGCCTCTCCTGCGTAGCCGTATAGAAGAACGTTTCCGTCGACCTCAGGCGCCTGTCCGCGGTGGCGGCCGACGGCACGCCCCCCGGAAAGAGTCTTTTCGACCAGGACCTCGACTTCCATACCTTTCCGCGCCGCGTTCCCCGCGGCCAGGAGATCCGCCTGCATGTCCTGGATGAGGCGCGCCCTCTCCCGCTTTTCCCGTTCCGGAACCTGCCGGGGCATCGAAAAGGCGGGCGTCCCCTCCTCCCGCGAATACGGAAAAACGCCAAGATAGTCCCAGCGGGTCTCGTGGACGAACCGGAGCAGCCGCTCGAACGCGGACGCGGTCTCTCCCGGAAATCCCACGATCAGGGATGTTCTCAGGAAGATGCCCGGCACGCGTTCCCGCAGGCGGGCGACGAGCCTTGCGGCGTCCTCCGGGCCGTAGGTCCTGCCCATACGGGAAAGGATGCCCGCGTCGATATGCTGGACGGGCACGTCGAGGTACCGGCAGACCTTGCTCTCCGTCGCCAGCAGGTCGATAAGCGTGTCGTCGATACGTGACGGGTACAGGTAAAGGAGACGCACCCATCGTACGCGGCGCAACCGGCAGATATCCCGGACAAGCTTCGCCAGCGCCCCCTTCTCGCCGCGGTCCGCACCGTACGATGTGATGTCCTGCCCTATAAGGTTGATCTCGCGCACTCCCCTTTTCAACAGCATCCCGGCTTCTGCCATGACGGACTCCTTCGACCTGCTCCGGAGCGGCCCCCGTATCGCCGGGATCGTGCAATACGAGCAGCGGTTGCCGCACCCCTCCAGTATCTTCAGGAAGGCCGATGCGCCGCCATTCGCCGGAACGCGGCTCGCATACGACTCGTCGGGAAGCGCGCCCCCTTCGATCCGCGTCCGCGGAACGTCTCCATCCATCAGTTTCCTGAGCAGGCCCGGAAGCGCAGGGAGATCGCCTGGGCCGATGAACAAATCCACCTCCGGCAGCAGTTCCGGCAGGTCGTTACGGTAACGCGTAGCCATGCAGCCTGCCACGACCAGCCGGCGAATCCGCCCCTTCTCCTTGGCGCGAGCGAGGGAAAGGATTTCCTCGATCGACTCCTCCTTTGCGTCGCGGATGAACCCGCAGGTGTTTACGACGGCCACGTCGGCGCGGCCTCCGGAGACGACACGGCAACCATCCTCGACAAGGAGTCCGGTCATTACCTCGCTGTCCACCGTGTTCTTTGCGCAGCCGAGAGTCAGGATGCGCACCGTCGGGGCCCTTCCATGACTCATCCGTCGACGACCTCCATTCCCGCCGGCCGCTGGAACCTGAACAGGCGCGGGGGAAGCGACGGGTCGAGCTGCGTCCCGTCAAGGAAAAGGTGGTTCCCCCCGCCCATCCGGTCGTAAATGTGTATCTCCCGGACCAGGAAATCCCCGTTTCCCACAACGAGGTCTATCCGCCGGACCTCGGGCGCGCCGTCTCCGCGCGGCGCGAGCCGCAGAGCTGTTTCCTCGCCCCCCTTCCTCGGAACCGCCTGCTCCACCCGGAAGAGATCGGTGATCTCGCCCTTTCCGAAGAGCAACAGGAGAGGAACCCTCCCCCCCAGCGACTTCTCGTCCAGCTTGCGCCGGAACACCTGCGGCGAATCGGCGGGACGGAAATACAAGTACTCCCCGTCGGCAAGGAAGATCTGCGCGTCCTTCCCATGGTAATCCCACCGCATCTTCAGCGGCCGCTCGAAGTAGACCTGCCCGGACGCCTTTCGCACGATCCCCAGGTTCTGCAACGGGATCTCCTGGCGGAACCTGGCGGAGAACGTCTTCGATGCCGCGTATTTACGCGCGACCTTTCGAATCAGCGCTTCGCCGGGGTCATCCCCGGCGCCCGGGGCCGACGCGGTACCGCCCAGAAAAATAAAGAGGGCCGCGACCGCGACCCGCAATCCCCGATATGCCGACACCGAACCCCCTGTTCCTGCAACAGGACTTTAAATTACAAGTTTACACCAGAAGCGTCCCGGAAGCCGGTCGTGACACCGAGCGCCCGCAACGAATCCAGAAGGGACTCGGGAGACACGTAGCGGATCCCCTTCATCCCCTCGCGCCGCGCACCCTCGGCGTAGTCCTCGATGTCGTCGATGAATACGCACTCTTCCGGCCTTGCGCCCAGCTTTTCGATTGCGTCCCTGTATATCCTCCCTCCCGGTTTCATCTCCTTCACTTCGAAGGAAAGGGTCACCGAGTCGAACAGCGGAAAGACTTCCACGTTCTTGAAGTAATGCTCGTAATGCCATTCGTTGGTGTTCGACAGGAGCCCGACCTTGTACCGTTTTTTCAGCTCCCTGATGAGTGCGGACGTCGAAGGGATAGGGGTGAAGATACCGTTGAAGGCCCGGAAAAATTCTTCCATCGATACGGACAGGCTCCCCCGTTGCGCAGCCTCGCGATAGAACTCGCCGGAAGATATCCGTCCGGATTCGTATTTCCGCGGGAGATCCGAGCCGTAGATCGCCTCTTTGAGCGCGTCGAGCCCCAATCCCGAGCAGGGCAAAAGCGCCCGCAGGAATACGTCGTTGTCGAACGCGCAGATCACGTTCCCGAAATCGAAGATCACCGCCCGGATCGCCATGCGCTTCTCCTCATTCCTTTAGACTCTCCGGGTCAATCCTTGCGCGCAACATAAACTTCTCGGGGCTTCCCTCCCTCGGAGGGACCGACGATCCGCTGCCGCTCCATCTCCTCTATGATGCGGGCGGCACGGTTGAACCCAATTTGAAGCCTGCGCTGAAGCAGCGACACGGACGCTCGCCCGGCCGCCACGACCACTTCCACCGCATCGTCGAACTTCGGGTCGCGGGAGGGATCGGGCTCTTCCTCGTCGGGCGCCTGGACGGCGATGGACGGCTCGAACACGGGCGCCCCCTGGGCGCGAAGGTGCTCCACGACCCGCTGGATCTCCCCTTCGCTCACGTAAGGACCGTGGAGGCGCAGTATCCCCCCCACGCCCGGCTGGAGGAAGAGCATGTCCCCGAATCCAAGGAGCGTCTCTGCGCCGGACTGCTCCAGGATGGTCCGCGAGTCGTACTGCGACGCCACCTTGAAGGAGATCCGCGCAGGGAAGTTCGCCTTTATAACCCCCGTGAGAACGTCCACGGAGGGACGCTGCGTGGCGAAGATGAGGTGGATGCCGGCCGCCCGAGCCATCTGCGTCAGACGGGTGATGGTGTCCTCGACCTCCCTCCGCGAGGCGGTCGTCATGACGAGGTCCGCCAGCTCGTCGATCACGATGACGATGTAGGGAAGCCGGGCGAGCTCCTCCCCCTCTCCGTTCTTCGACTTCGGCCGGAACGCGGAGCGGGACCGCTTCTCGACGAGCTGGTTGTAGGCGTCGATGTGCCGGACTCCGTTTTCCTGCATGAGCTGGTAGCGGCCCGTCATCTCCCCCACCGCCCACTTCAGCACCCGGCCCGCTTCCTTCGGCTGGGTTATGACGCTGTGATGCAGGTGGGGTATGCCTTCGTACGGAGTGAGCTCCAGCATTTTCGGGTCCACCATAATGAAACGCACTTCTTCGGGCGTCGCCCGGAAGAGAATCGACAGTATCATGGTGTGCAGCGCGACGCTTTTGCCGGAGCCGGTCGCACCTGCGATCAGCAGGTGCGGCATCCTGGAAAGGTCGCGGACGACCGGCTCGCCGAAGATGTCCTTCCCGAGAGCGAGCGAAAGCACCGCGTCCGCTTCCGCGTACGCCCGGCTGCCGAGGATCTCCCTGAGAAGGATACGGTCGCGCCCCTCGTTGGGGATTTCGAATCCCATCACGCCCTTCCCCGGGATGTTGGGGACGACGCGAACCGACTCGCACTGCATCGCGAGCGCGAGGTCGTCGGCCATCGCCACCACCCGGTTAGCCTTGATGCCGGGAGCGGGCCGGAACTCGTATGTGGTGACGAGCGGGCCGGTCCGGATCTCGGTGATGGTGCCGTCGATCTCGAACTGCGCGAGCTTTTCGATGAGTGCCCGGGCGTTCCTCTGCAGCGTCTCCTCGTCCGCGCCGTTTCCGCCGGCCGGGGACGGCTCCAGGAGTTCGAGCGGCGGAAGCGTGAATTCCTTTCCGGCCGCCCGAAAAGCCCGGCCGGGATCGGCAGGCGCCGGCGACGAGGCGACGATCCGCGGTGGAAGTTCCTGCTCCCTGCTCCGTGACGATTCCGGCGGCATTTCCGGTTCCGGTTCTTCCGCGGTGAGCAGTTTCTCCTTGACCATGGCCCGCACCCGTTCGGGTCCCTTCTTCTTCCTCCACAGGTCGGGCATCCCCGAAAGGGGCATGCCGGTGAACAGCATCACCGAGAAGAGAAGCAGCGCGGAAAGGCAGATCAGCCCTCCCACCGGATTCAGCAATTTGCCGAAGAAATTGACGCCGATCAGATACCCCACGATCCCGGGCAGGAAGATGTCCTGCTCTAATATGCGTATGTGCCCGGTGAAGAAACTCAAGACGCCCAGAAGCGAACAGACGGCGATCAGCCCCCCTGCCGCGCGCCCCCACTTCCCGGAGATTCCCTCGCCCCTGAACGTCCAGTAGGCCAGCGCCAGACAGAGAAGCGGAAAGCCTGCGGCTCCGATGCCGAATAGCTGAAGCAGCAGGTCGGCGAGAATCGCGCCGATCCACCCGCCCCAATTCCTGATGCCCCCGCCGCCTGAGCTCCATGCGGAAAGGGACGGATCCACCTGGTGGAACGATACCAGCGCCACGGTGAGCAGAACCCCGAGAGCCAGGAACAGGATAGCCAGAGCGTCCCGCCGGATCTTGTCCCCCATGTTACAGTTCCATCACGACCGGAAGGATCACCGGTTTCCGCTCGAGCCGCTTGTTGAAATAGCGCCGCAGCGCCCGCCTGAGATCGGTCTGGACCTCAGAGAGATCCTTCCTCGCTTCGACACCCGTCTCCTCCCAGGCGTTCATAACGATCTCGCGGGCCTCTTCGATGCTGGCCTCGGAGCCGTCCTCGGTCACGACTCCGCGGGTCACGATGTCCGGGCCGTACAGGATCTCCCCCGTTGCGGAGGAAATGGCGAGCACAACGATCACCACGCCGACCTGGGAAATCTTGTAACGGTCCTTGAGGACGAAGCTCTCCACGTCCCCCATCCCCTTCCCGTCCACGAAGAAGCGCCCGACGGCCTGCTTCCCCGCGAGTGATACCTCCCCGCCGGTGAATTCCAGGATGTCCCCGTTCTGCGCCACGAATGCATGCGGGACCCCCGACTCCCGCGCGAGGTTCCGATGCCTGAAGAGGAAGCGGGGGTCCCCGTGGACCGGCACGAAGCATTTCGGCCGCACCGTTTCGATCATGACCTTCAGCTCTTCGCGGCTTGCGTGCCCCGACACGTGGACTTCGGAAATCCTCTCGTGCAGCACCTCGGCGCCGGCGAGATAAAGATGGTTCATGACGCTCGCGATCGCCCTCTCGTTGCCGGGGATGAACTTGGAGGAGAGCACCGCGGTATCCCCTTCCCGGATACGGAAATGCTTGTGCTCTCCCAGCGCCATGAGGGTAAGAGCCGACCGTGGCTCCCCCTGGCTGCCGGTCGTCAGCACGGCCACGCTGCGGTCGGGAAGCGTCTCCGCATCCTCGATGGGAAGGAGGATATCCGGCCGCGGCAGCGTCATGTATCCGAGATCGAGCGCAGTGGCTACGTTGCGCACCATGCTTTTTCCGCAGAGCGCAACCCGGCGTCCGTTGCGGGCGGCGGCTGTAAGAACCCCCTGGATGCGATGGATGTTCGAGGAGAACATCGCGACGATGACACGGCCTCGCGCCACGTCGAAGATATCGGACAGCGCCTCCTCCACGAACGACTCCGAAAGCGTGTGCCCCTCCCGTTCCACGTTCGTGGAATCGGAGAAAAGCGCTGTGACGCTCTCCTCGGAAGCCAGCCGCGCAAGGCGGTCTATCGCGGTAGGCACGCCGTCGGGCGGGCGGGAGTCGATCTTGAAATCCCCGGTGTGCACGAAAACCCCTTCCCCGCAGCGCAGGATGTAGCCGACTCCGTCCGGGATGCTGTGGCAGACGGGAAACGCCTCGACGTCGAAGCTCCCGGCCCGGAACCGCTCCGACCGGCCGATTTCCACCAGGCGCGCCGATCCGTTCGATCCGTATTCGGTGAGGCGGTGTTTCAGGAGCCCGAGCGTCAGCGCGGTCCCGTATACCGGAACGTCGAACTCCTTCAGGAAAAAGGCGACCGCTCCTATGTGGTCCTCGTGGCCGTGCGTGAGGAGAAGGCCGGAAAGCCGCGACGCCGATTCACGCAGGAATCCGAAATCCGGGATGACGAAATCGATGCCCAGCATCGTGTCGTCGGGGAACATCAGGCCCGCGTCGACAAGAACCGCCGACCCGCCGTCGTCGAACAGCATGGAATTCAGACCGATCTCCCCGAGCCCGCCCAGGGGCACGACGCGAAGCGGCATCCTCACCTCTCCCTGAAATTCACCGCAAAAATAACCATAAAAATATCACAATGCGGCGCCGCGTTCCTCAACGGCGGCCGCGGCGAGGATCCTGCGCCTCGCCTCGAAGGCGATCTCCTGCCGGGAAAAGGTGGATCCAGCCTCCGGCGGAAGCGGAGGAAGGACGCGCACGACCAGCCCTGCCGGACGAAAAAGGAGGGAGCCCTTGGGAAGCGCGCGACGTCCCCCGTCTATGAACACGGGCACCACGGGTACGCCGGCCTTCTGGGCCAGGTAGAATGCGCCGGGTTTGAATTCGCCGATCGTGCCGTCCTCGCTGCGGGTTCCTTCCGGAAAGATCACGACGGGTTTTCCTTCCCTGATGCGCCTGACCGCGTCCCGCATAAGGTGCAGCGCGTCCCGGGGGTCGTCCCGGTCGATGAACAGGTTTCCGCCGTACGCCATCGCCTTCCCGAAGAGAGGGATCCTGCCCAATTCGCGTTTCGACAGGAACCCGACACCGCGGTTCAGCGCGGTGATGAGCAGAGGGATGTCCACGAGGCTCTGGTGATTCGATACGAGGATCGCCCCGCCCTCGGGCAGGAGGTCGATCCCTTCCGCGTGCACGCTCCAACCTCCGAGCCGGACGAACCATCTTCCCCACCAGTCCATGAGGCGTGAACAACCCCGCTCCGAGCGCGCGACGGCCCCGCAAATATAGATGAGCAGGGAACCGACGAGGGTGTGCATCAGAATCGCGACGGACGTGAGGATTCCCCGGATCACCAGTCTCCTTCCTCGCGGAAGCTGTAGAACGAGCCGTCCCCTATTATTACATGGTCGAGCACGGCGATTCCCACGATTCCGCCCGCGGAGCGAAGGCGCCGGGTGGCTTCCCTGTCCTCGGCGCTCGGCGATGGATCTCCGCTCGGATGGTTATGGACCAGCAGCACCGACGCGGCACGCTCCCGCACAGCGGGGGCGAACACCTCCCGCGGGTGGATCAGGCTGCCGTTCAGGATTCCCGTCGAAACGCGTACGTCATCGATACGGCGGTTCTTGACGTCCAGGAGAACGGCCAGGAAGACCTCGACAGGGTAATCGGACAGAAGGTAGCGATACCGGTCGAAGGCGTCGGCCGCGGTCCGGAACGGCTCCGGAAAGGAGCGCGGGGCCGAGAGGGCCCGGCGGACGATCTCCACCGACGCTTCCCACTTCGCCTTGCGGGAATCTCCGGCGTGCGGCTCTCCGCGCGCGGCGGCCCGCATCCCCTGCCAATCCTCGGGGAACGCCATGCGGAAGAGCGATTCCTCCTCCGTTGCTTCCAGCGGCCTTCCGTCGCGGCCGGGCGATTTTCCCACCGGGATTTCCTCCGCCATTGGATTCCCGCATGCGATTCAAGAACCATTCCAAAAAATCGGGCAAGTTCACCCCTTCTTTCGGCGATAATGATCAAATGGACTTCGAAGAAGCCAGAACGCTTATCCGCAGTCTCCGCGATAACGTCGAGTCGGTGCTCCTCGGGAAACGGGAAGCGGTGGAGCTTGCCCTCTCTTCTTTCCTCGCCGGAGGGCACATCCTGCTGGAAGACATCCCGGGGACGGGCAAGACTACGCTCGCCCGCGCAGTCGCCGCAAGCATCGCGGGCACGTTCCGCCGCGTCCAGTTCACGAGCGACCTTCTGCCGCAGGACGTCGTGGGGGTCCACGTTTTCGACGCGGACAAGCGAAGCTTCACCTTCGCCCCAGGCCCCCTTTTCGCGAACATCGTCCTCGCGGACGAGATCAACCGGAGCAACCCGAGGGCGCAGAGCGCCCTTCTCGAGGGGATGAGCGAACGGCAGGTGACGGTGGACGACAGGACTTATCCGCTGCCCGACCCTTTCCTGGTGATCGCGACGCAGAATCCCTTCGACCAGCACGGGACCTATCCCCTCCCCGAGTCGCAGCTCGACCGGTTCAACCTGCGACTTCGGCTCTCCTACCCGGACCGGGAATCGGAGCTGCGCCTGATCCGGGAAAACAACCTGTTCACCACCCGCGACGGGATCCCCCCCGTCCTGACACCGGAGCAGGCGCGTGAGTGCCGCCGTGCGCTCGCGCGGGTAGCGGTCCGCGAGCCGGTCATTTCCTACATCCTCCGGATCGTCGAAGCCACGCGCACCCATCCCGCCGTCCGCCTCGGCGCGTCCCCCAGGGGGGCTATAGGACTTAAGAGCATCTCCCAGGCGATGGCGCTGCTTTCCGGACGGGACTTCGTGATTCCCGACGACGTCCGGAGGATTGCGCCTGCGGTCCTTTGCCACCGCATCTTCCTGAAAGGGTCCCCGGGAGCCGATTCGGCCGCCGACGCCGCGGCGGCGGTCCTCGCGGAGATCCTGGAGGCCGTACCGGCGCCGTTATGAGACTTTCCGACCTCCGGCGGCGCCTCCGGCCGCCGCGAAGGCTCCGCGTGACTCCCGAGGGAAAATGGTTCCTGCTGATCACCCTCGGCGTCGGGGCGGCGGCTATCAACACCGGCAACAACCTCCTCTACGTCGCCCTCAGCATGAACTTGAGCCTCATCCTCGTATCGGGTTTCCTTTCGGAGTGGTGCATACGGAGGACGGACGTGCGGGTCCGCCACGCCAACGAAGCGTTCGCGTCGCGGGAAAGCCTCCTCGCCGTCACCTGCTCCGCGGCGGGAAAACGTTTCCCGTCCATCTCGCTGAAGGTGTCCCTTCCGCTCGGCGGTAATGCATCGGCGGTTCGATTTCCGGAAATCCCCGCGGGAGGGACGGCGACCCGCGTCGTCGCTTTCCGCCCGGAGCGCCGAGGACCGATAGCCGTTCCGTCGTGCTCCATTTCCACGAAATTTCCGTTCGCCCTTTTCGAGAAGGCAAGGGACGTGGATCCCGGAGCCGCGCTTGTCGCCTACCCCGAACCGGACGAAGCCCTGGAACATGTGGAAAAAAGGCAAGCCCGGGAAGCATCGGGAAGCGCAGCCCCCTCCGGCAGGCGGGGGGACGGGATCCGGGGCGCCCGGCGTCATCTGCCCGCCGATCCCGTGGGCGACATCCATTGGAAGGCATCCGCCAAGGCGGGGAGATTGATGGTCAAGGAACGGGAAAAGGAAGCGGCGCGGGTCGCCGACCTGCGCATACCTGTCCCTTGCACCCCGCAGGAACTGGAGCGGGCCGTTTCCAGGACCTGCGCGGCGGTCCTGCGATGCGAGCGGGAGGGGCGCCCCTATCGCATCTTCGCGGGCGGCCGCCTCCGCGTGGATGCCTCCGGAGGCTGCCGGAGAACCGACGCTCTTACGGTCCTCGCCCTCGTCCGCCCGGACGGCACCGCCGGCGGCGGAGACGCGGCATGAGCGGCGATCGCCCGTCCGCAGCAGCCACGGGACCTCTCTGGTGGATCCTGCGCGCCCAGTGGGCGTGGGGGCTCCTCCCTCTGGCATTCCTCACGGAAGTTTCCCGCGCGGCGCTGGCGGCATCCGCCGCCGCCCTACTCGCCGGAGTGCATCTCGACCGGAAAGGGGCGGAAAGGAAACTCTGGCTTCGCGCTTCAACGCCCCTCCTGTTCGCCGCCATGGCGGCGGCGGCGGCCGATTTCCTTTTCGGAAGCAGGGACCTTCTCTTCTCGATCTCCGTGCTCATCCTCGGAATCCAGGCGGTAAAGTTCCTTCTACCCAAGGGGGTCCGCGACGGGTGGCAGCTTTCCGCGATCTCCTTCCTCGAATTCCTCGCATCGGCGGCTTCCACCACTGAAATCCAGTTTGCAGCCTTCGCATTCGGATACCTCGGCCTTTGCGCCGGGGCGATGTGGGCTCTCCAGGCGGAAGGGGAAAGAGGGGACGGCGATGCGGCCTACCATATCGTCCGGCCCGCGTTCGCCGCGAAAATCCTGCTCCTTGCGGCTGTCGGCGGAGCGCTGTTCACGGCGATCCTCTTCTTCGTGACGCCGCGTATCGGCCTCGGGCAGGTGCTGCGCAGCTTCCGTCGCACGGAAGGCATCACCGGCTTCCCGGACACGATCACCCTCCGGGGCGTGACCGGCGTGAAGGCCGACAGGCGCGTCGCCGCACGGATCGAATTCCCCGGATCGGCAGGCGCGGCATCGACCGCCGGCCTTTACCTGCGCGGAGCGACTTATTCGCAGTTCGACGGCAAGACGTGGATGCGCGGCAAGCGGTCCCCCCAGCGGATCCAGAGAGTCGGCTTCTATTACAGCGCATCCCCTCCCCCCCCCCGCGTCCGCCTTTCGGAAGCGGAAATCTTCCTCGAAGCGATGGAGAACCCGGCGATTTTCGTTTACGGAACCCCCGTCTACTTCGAAGGGAACCTGGGAGACCTCTGGATGGAGGGGGATGGAAGCTATTCCATCGGGTGGTCCGCCCATCCCGCACTTCGATACCGCGTGATGTATTCGCCTGAAACGGCGCAGTCCGGCGGCATGGACACGGAAACGATGCGCAAATATCTCGAACTGCCGCCCGGCCTGGACGATATAAGGGAACTTTCCGTGCGGATCGTCGCGGGAGGAAGAACGGACGCGGAGCGGGCGGAGCTTGCCGTGCGGCATTTCGGAACCGGCTTCCGCTACACCGTAACCGATCCGGCTTCCTCGGTCCGGGACTTCCTCTTCGTGAAGAACGCCGGGTTCTGCGAGCACTACGCGACTGCGCTCACGCTCATTCTCAGGGCGGCCGGGATCCCTTCGCGGATCGCCGCCGGCTACCTCGGCGGGGAATGGAGCGACCCGGGGAAATATCTCATCGTCCGGCAATCCGACGCGCACGCGTGGACCGAAGCGTGGATAGATGGAAAGTGGGTGACCCTGGACGCCACGCCGCCGCTCGGCGAGCAATCGCCGTTCTTCGCCAGGACGGGGACGGCGGCGATTTATCTCGACTGGGCGCGCCAGCGGTGGGACAAGTACGTGGTCAACTACTCCCTGAAGATGCAGGCCCAGGGGGTTGCGAAAGGATGGGGCGTGTTCCGCAGGGCAGGGACGGGCTTGTCCGGAGCGTTCGGGCCGATGAAGGAATTCCGGCGGCACGCCGCGGCAGTCGTCGCTGTGTTCCTCGCAATGGCCATTGCAGCGTGGATCGTCATAAGGCGATTCGGCGGCCCGGAAGGATCCATTGCGAGGCTGCGCGGCGACGGAACGACGCCTCTCCCGAGGCCGTATGCGCGGCTTCTCGCGCGTCTTGCCGCCGCCGGATGCCGCGGAGCGCCGGGTACTACGCTGGAAGAGATGCTCCGCCGGGCCGTGCGGGCGCGTCCGGCCCTGGCAGGCGACGCCTCACGGTTTCTGTCGCTGTATCATCGCGACCGCTTCGGCGCGGTCCCCCTTTCGCCCGACGATGCCCGCGAGGCCGTCCGTGTCGCTGTCCTCCTCGCGCGCGGGATAAGCCGCGGCGGGGCGGCGTAGTCTCCGCTTTTCCCGCCCGTCTTCCGCAGGAGCCGTATCCCTCCTATCTCTATCGACTTGTCGATCGGCTTCGCCATGTCGTAGATGCACAGCGCCGCGGCCGCCACGGCTGTCAGGGCCTCCATTTCCACACCCGTGGATGCGACCGTCTTGACTCCCGCCTCTATCCGGACCTTCCCCGGTTCCGGAAGCGAGAAGTCCACCCTCACGGAAGAAAGCGGCAGGGGATGGCAAAGCGGGAGGATCCGCGGGGTCGACTTCGCCGCCATGATCCCCGCGACACGCGCAACGGCAAGGACGTCCCCCTTGGGGATCTCCCCTTTCCCGATCATTTCCCAAGCCCTGCCCGACAGCAGCACCCATCCCTCCGAAATCGCCTCCCGCGCGGTGGCGGGCTTTCCCGAAACGTCGGCCATGCTCGCCTTTCCGGTATTCCTCACGTTTTTCCGCCTTCCTTGGGTTGTAAAACGCCCCCGGTATTCTATGATGTCTATCGGAGCGGACCCCTCGGGACAGGAGAACCATGATCCTTCGCGCCGCCATCCTTGTGTTTCTGGCTTGCGCGGCATGCCTGTTCGCCCCCGGCGCCGTCCCGGCCGGGGAACGCACGGCGATTTATCCCGGCGTCCTCGGACCGGAAATCACTCCCCACATTCTATTTGAGACGGCCTTCCCGCTCAATGAACTACTCCCGTCGAAATGGTCTCCCGCCCAGCTTCGCGATGTTTCATATTTTCGCGAACGTATGAAAAAGGACCGTCGAATTTTCCTGATCGTGCAGGTTTCCATCGACCCGATCGGACGGAAGGAGGAAAACGCCGATTTCGCGCTTGAACTTTCCCACGCCGTTGCGGAGAGGCTGCGCGAATCCGGCATACGGCAGGACAGGATACTGATCGTGCCGGGAATCGCGGACGAAGGACTCTTCGAGCGCCCCCGCTGGGACGGTTTCGCCGCAGCGCAAAAGGTCACCATGAAGGGCGTACAGGGCGGTCCGTGGCTCATGGACCGCGAGATCGCGGCGGACGAGCGGGAGGAGCTTCCTCCCGAGGGGAAACTGCGCATCCTCGAGCCGGCCGTGGAGAAGACCGAGCAGGCGCGCCATGTCCTCTCGGGTTCCGTGGAAGGCGACGTGCGCACGGTTTCCATTTCGATCGGCCAGGAAACGAAGACCGCCGCCGTGTACGGGGGGAAATTCGAAGTGCCCATATCGCTCCGTCCCGGCGAAAACCGGATCGTGGTCACGGGACTGGACCCTTACGGCCGCGCCCTGCACGCTTCCCGCACCGTTCTTTACGCGCCGCCGAAGCCTTCCATCGAGCTCGGTTCACCGCCGAGGAACGCCGTGGTGGACGTATCCCGCTCCCCCGTCATAAACGTGCACGGCAGGATCGAAAGCCGGACCCCGCTGCAGGCGGCGTACCTGATACAGAACGATACCCCGATACGGATCCGTTTTCGCCGGGACGGAACATTCGAGCAGCCGGCGGCGATGATAACCGATGAGGACGTCTTCACGGTGGAAGCCGAAGACCGTGAAGGCAGGACCGGCGTGAGCGAGGAGCGCAGGGTAACCGCAAGAGGGATCGCCGAGCGCCCGCTTATGGCGATCCTGCATTGGGACGAGGACGACGTGGATCTCGATCTCCATATAACCGACGACCGCGGGCGCCACACCTGGTACGACGCCCCCAGCGTCCTCGAGCACGCAAGGGCGATCCCCGAAGGAAAGCTGCTGCTGGACAACCGCGCAGGGTTCGGACCGGAAGTATTCACCATCGACAGGATCGCGACGGGTTATTACACCTTTTCCGTCGAGTACTATCGGGGGAAAAAACCGTGCCGCGCCTACCTGACCGTCGTGATGTTCGCGGGTTCCCCTTCCCGCAAATGCGTCCGCGTCTTCGGTCCGATCGTCGTGTCTCCCGCCGTGAAAAGCGTGGAACTGGTCCAGGTGGCTCTCCCGGCGGGAACGATCCGGGAACTGAAACATTAATTAGTGCGAGGAATGGCCATGAACCGATTCGGAACCGCCGTTCTCCTGCTCCTGTTGCTCCATCCCGCAATCCTGCTTGCCGAAGGAGATTCCCTGGAAGCGATAGAAAAGGACCTCTCGTCGATCATCAAGGAAATGGACGCGATGTCTTCGGAGCTCGACCGCATCCAGGACCTGGCCGCTGCGCCCAAGGCCACCGCGATCCGCGTGGAAATAGTCGGCGGGGCCGGGTTCCCCGCGCCGTTTTCCGGACGCCTGTCGATCGGCGGGAAAACGGAAAATGAACGGGATTGGACGAAGTCCGAAAGGGACGCGTTCTCGGGTGGCGCTCCGCTTGGCTTCCAGGCCCCGCTCCTCCCCGGTACGTATTCCGCCCGGTTCGAGATCGTGCATCCATCCTGGACCGTCGCGCCGTCGGCCGACTTCCAGGCAATCCTTAAAAAAGGCGAAACCTTCGTGCTTAAACTGAACGTATCCCCGATTCCCGGGAAATCCGAGCCGGTCCTCGCCCCGGTCCGGGAAAAGTAGCGCTTGCCGGGGGAACGTCCGATAATCCCAAGCCTCGCTATCGTCGCCTCGTTATTCCTGTGGTGCGGCGCGGCTTGGGCAGGCCCCCCTTCTTCGCCCGTGGCTCTCTCCCCCGAAGCATTTCTGGGACGCGGGATGCCGAGGGAGGCGATGCGGAATTTCCTTGGGCTTCCTCCCGCAGCCCGGGCCGGTTCCCCCCTGCTTCCGGTTCTGATGCGCCGGCTTGCGGATGCGGGCCGTTCCGACCTTGCCCTCTTCCTTCTCGCGGAAGAGGTTGAGGCGACGAGGGAACCGGCACGTTCGGAGGCATTCTTCGAAGCCGGAAACATCCATCGGCGGCGAAAGGAATACGACAAGGCGGCCGAATACTATCGCCGTGTATCGGCTGTGTCCGCCTTCTCCCCCGGTGCGGCCGCTTTCCTTTCCGGATACCTCGCTGCGGGAGACGCCGCGGATGCCGCAGCCGCCTTCCGGCCGCTCGCGAAGCCCGGATTCCCGTCGTTCCCCGCAAATGCCCTTTCGCTCTCCCGCGCCGGGGTTGCGACGGCGGACCCCAGGGACCTGAAGGCCGCCGTCGATAACATGGCGGCGGAAAGGTTCCCTGAACGGGCGGCGACGCTCGAAGCGCTGGCGTTTGCGCTACAAGCGCGGAAGGACCATCACGGCTCCCTCGCCGCGGCGAAGGAAGCGCTCTCTACCTCGGCCCGCTGGAAAACGGAGGCGGAACGCAGAGCTTTTTGGGACGGCACCGTGGATGGAGCGGACCGCCTTTGGAAATCCTTGTCCGCTCTCTTTCCGTATGACGAGGACGCGGGAAGGTTCCTTGCGGCGGGAGGGCGGTTCCTCTCCGCATCCGCGCTCCACGAAGGGCATCGCAAGCTCGAGTCGGAAATCGTGGACCTTTCCCGCCGCATCGCCGCCGCGAAGGATGGAACGGTCTTGCGCAAGCGGTCCGTGGAAGGAGGGATTCGCCGCGCCGGAGAGATCGTCAAGGCGGCGCAGGACGGCGGCGGCGAGATCCGGGCCATGAGGGAGAGGCTCCGCGAATCCGCCCGTTCCCTTTCGCTGCCCTCGTGGGGAGCGAAGATGGATCCTCGACGATCCGCGCTGATCGGGAAGGTGGACGCGAAATCCATGGAAATCCACGACCGCATCGCGCGCATCCGGACCGCGGCTGACGCGGTGGAAAGCGGGGATTCCGCGCATGCCCTTCGCCCGGATGACAGGAGGATGCTCCTCTACGCCCGGCGGCGGCTCGCGGGGATCGAAGACGCGCTTTACGCCCTTGAGGGCATGGCGGCGATCCGCAAGGCGGTGATCAGGAACGGTTGGAAGGCGGAATACGTGGCCCGCCTTTCGGTCCAGCTCGAGAAGGCCGAAATCGCCGCAGAGGCCATGGCCATGACGGCCTCGAAGGCGCAGGGAGCCGATCCGTCCCTGAAAGCGGCGCGGGAGGAGCTTGCCGTATGGGAGGCGACGCTGGATGCGTACCGCAAGCGCCTCGACGACGATTCATTGAAGCTCGCCGGGCGAAAATCGGAAACGCATGCGGCGGCCCGGCGCGAGCTTTCCGGTGCGGTAGGGGAGCTGCTTGCGGCGATCGGCCGGAGCGAGTTCAATGCGCGGTACCTTGCAGCGCGGGCGGCGACGGAATGGCGGCTGGAAGACCGGAGGCAGGACCTTCTCGCGGAAGCGATCGGGCACTGGCAAGCGATACTTCCCGCTCCGGGCGACCGCGGCCCCGTAGCCGACGAAGCGCTGTACGCCCTTGCGGAGCTGCGCTACGAGGAAGAGGAATCCCGGTACCTCGGGAAGGAGGAAGTTCCCGGGGGGAAATCCGACTACTCCGTTCCGGCATCCCTCTTCCGGAGGGTGATCGAGGAGTATCCGGACAGCCCTTATTGGGAGCAGGCTGCCTACGGGCTAGCGCTCTCCTTCCAGGAAAACGGCGAGGCGGACAACGCAGTGATGACCATGAAGGCGCTGCTTGCGCGCAACCCCGGCACACGGTTCGCCGACGAGATCAACTTGAGGCTGGGAGAATACGCGTTCGATGAATACGATTTTCCCGGCGCCGAAGAATCCTACGGTCGGGTGTCGGGCGCCGCCGCCCCCGAAATAAGGTCAACCGCCCTTTTCAAGGCGGGCTGGTCCATATTTCTCCAGGGACGCCCCCGGGAGGCGGTCGAGCCGTTCCTTTCCTCCATTCTGTTATCGCCGGACGCGCGGCGCACCGGCGGAGTCCCCGCCGAAGCGCTCGCGATGGCAGCACGCTCTCTTGTGGAAGGGAAGATGGACGTCGATGCGGAGGCGCTGCTCGAGCGGCGCGGGGGATCGGCATACGCGCCCGCCCTCCTGCTCCTTATACAGGATCTCCAGGTGACGCAGAATCATTACGCGGAGGCGGTATCGGTAGCAGACCGGTTGGGGAGGAAATACTCCACGGCGGCGGAAAGGATCGCCGCGGAAATGACCGCGGCGGATGCGCTCCTGAAGGCCGGCAGGGAAGAGGAAAGTCACGCGCGCAAGGCGAAGTTCCACCTGCTCTTCGGTACCGGTAGCGCATGGCGTGCGCATACCTTAAGGACCCGGGAAGAAGCGGTCAGGGCGGACGCCGTTTCCGAGGAGGCCTTGCGCACCGCGGCTTTTTATTTCCACGCGCGATCCCGGCAGTCGCCTCCGGGCGACCGCCGCACCGTGCTGTCGCTTTACGACGCATCCCTTTCGCTGTATCCATCATCGCCGAAGGCGGAGGAGATCGCTTACCAGCGGGCATGGCTGCTGTTCGAGGACGGAAGTAAGCGCGAGGCTGCCGCGGCCTTCGAGGCGGTCGCCCTCCGTCCCCGCGGTGCAAGAGGAGAAGCCTCACGGTATATGGCCGTCCAGTCCGCCAAGGACGTCTCATCCCCCGCCGACGCGCCTTCCCGGGAAGAGGTCATTCGTCTCTGCCGGGAGTACGAACGATCCTTTCCCCGAGGCGAGCGGATATACCTTGTAAGCATGGACCGGGCACGGGCGCACGCAAACCTCCGGCAGCCTGTTCTTGCGGCCGAAGCCGCCGACAGGGCTGCGGTGCTCGCCCGCACTCCGGTCGAACTCCGCGCCGCCCTCCGCCTCGCAGGCGACGCGTACTTCGAAAAGGAGGACTTCGCGGAAGCCGAGAAAGCGTTCCGGGCCCTCCTTGCGGCGGGACCTGCGCCGGAAGAGGCGAAGGAAGCCGCGAAGTGGATTGGCTTCTCGCTCTTCCGGCGTGCCGAAAAGCTCCCCTCCTCCCGGGCGGCGGAGGCGGCGGCGATTTTCTCGGCCGTCGATCGGGAGTTCCCCTCGCTGGAAATCGCGCCTGTCGCCCGGTTACGGGCGGGAACGGCCTATGCGCAGGCGGGAAAGAGCGCGGAGGCCGTTGCGGCATTGCTTACGGTCGAATCGTCGAATTCGGACCCGGACCTTTCCATCGATGCAACGAGGAGGCTGGCGAGCATTTTTGAAAAGGCGGGGAACATGCCGGCCGCGGGAGACCGATACGAACGGCTCGCGTCCGTTGCCGGGGCATCGCTCGAGGACCGCACGGAGAACCTGCTCCGGGCCGCCGGGCTGTTCTCCCGGGGAAAGGATGAACAGCGCGCGAGAAAAAACCTTGCGGCGGCCGCCGGCCTGCCCGGGATAACTCCGGCGCTTCGTGTGCAATGCCTTTTTCGCGCAGGGGAGAGCGCCCGGGCGGAAGGAAGGATGCAGGAATCCGATCGTTATTACGGGGAGGCGGTCTCCGCGCATGATGCCGCGCCGGAGGCCGCTCCGGCGCTTGCGGGCAGCGCGCTGTTCCAGCGCGCGGAATTCCGTTTACGGAAATACCGGGAGCTATCGATCGCCCCGCCCTTCGAAAAGTCTTTCCCCGCAAAACAGGGCGCCCTTGAGGTCTCTGCGAATCTTTACGTCGAGGCGATCCGATGGGGAGACGCAACGATCGTTTCCGCATCGCTGCACAGGCTCGGGGAGGCGTTCGAGGATTTCCGTTCCGCCATCCTGTCTTCTCCTCCGCCTAAAGGATTGTCCGATCCGGAGCGTGATGAGTACGGTTTCCTGCTCGAGGAAAAAGCCGCACCGATCGAGGAAAAGGCGGTGGAGGCGTATGCGAGGAACCTCCGGCAGGCCGTCGCGGGCGACTTCCGTTCCGAATGGGTGGAGAAAAGCCTGCAGCGGCTGAAAGCCCTCCGCCCCGCGCGCTACGGAAAAAAGGGGGAGTACGCATTCCCCGTCCTGGCCGTCCCGGTATTTCGCGGAATAATAGAGAGGAGCGCGCCGTGATATTACGCCTCGCTGCCCCGGCGACGGCTATCGCGGCCGCCCTGTTCCTCTGCGCATGCGCCCCCAGGACAGGCGTCCTGCTGCCGGCGCCTCCCAGCGAAGTCAGGAAGGAATCCGCCGCGGCGCCTGCCGACGAGGCGAAGAAACGGCAGGAATACGCCAAAGCCTACGCGTCGGCGATCGAACGGACGAAGGAGGCGATCTCGCGCGGCGCGGGGAAGGATGCGCTTCCGCTGTGGATAGCGCTGGAAGGAAGCCCCTGGGAGGCGGACGCTATCTTCCACCAGGGTGTCCTGCTGCACCTCGGAGGGGATATCGAGGCGGCGGCCGACCGGTATCGCAGGCTCGCGGAACGCACCCCGGTGCACGAGGCGGGCGCGGCGAACCTCCTTGGTATCTACATAATGCGGGGGGACCTGCGGAACGCGCGCATGCTGGCCGACCGTGTCCTGCCCGCCGGAGCGGGGCTCCCGCCCGGGATGCTTCCCGAGCTTGCGGCGAACGTGGCCGCCGCCCTGGTGGAGCTTGGCGACACCGACCGTGCGGCCATGCTCCTTTTATCGATGCGGGCAAGAAAGTCAGCCGTTCCCTCCCTTCCCTGGAACATGGCCGTCCTCGCTTACCGTAAGGGAAACGTGACGGCGGCCCGCAGTTACGCATCGGAAATGTCCCCGGAAGCCGCCGGCCTGCTGCCCGTCGCCGCATCCCGATTCGCATGGGAAAGGGAATCCGACCGGCTTCCTCCGTTGGACAACGTCCCGGCCGCCCAGCGGCGAATGGCGGCGCAGGCGGCCAACCTTGCAGCGTTCATGGAATACCGAAAGGGGAACCTTCCCGGAGCGGAAATCATCCTCACGCGGAACCCGGAGGACGCGGATTTCTTCCCGGAGATCCACGCCAACGCGGGGCTTGTGCGCATGGAGCGGGGGAAATGGAAAGAGGCCCGCGAAAGCCTCGAAAAAGCCGTGAAGGAGAAACCGGAGATGCCGCAGGGCTGGATCGGCCTCGGCATTTTCCGCGAGATCTACGAGGGGAGAACGGCTGAAGCCCTGGAATGTTATCGCCGATATGTTACTTTGGGGGGCCTGAGAAAGGACGAGGTCGGCAAGTGGATCGAATGGCTGGAAAAATCGCAGCCGCGGCGGTGATCCTCCTTCTCTCGGTCTCACTCGCTTTCGGAGAGAATCCGAAGGCCGCGAAACCGCAGCGAAGGCCTGACGGAAAGAACATCCACCGTCTCGAAGAGGTGAGGATAACGGGAAGCGCAGAACATCCCGGCGTCCTCTTTTTCCTCCCAAAGGCCAGGTTCCGCCTCCTTCCCGTTCGCTACCGGCGGGATGGCAAGGAAAACCTCCTGCGGGAATGCCGCGGCACGGAGGATTTTCCGGAATGAACGGGGATCCCGGCCCTGATTCCGCCGGATTCTTCTGCTCGTTGGATTCGAGGCAGCAGCGGTTTTTCCGCATAGGGCTCCTGTTGTCCGTCGCTCTTCACATCGCGGGCCTCCTGACCAGTCCATACTGGCAATCGCGGCCGGCGACTCCCGAGGATTTCCTGCAGGTGGACATCGCCGAGATACCTTCGCAGGAGCTTCCGAAGATACCCATGCTGCCGGTGGAAAAGGCGCCTCCCCCGCCCCCGGCTGCGCATGTCGGCCCGGGAGGGGCGCCTCCCGCGCCGAGCCCCGTTCCTTCGCGTGAGGCGATCCGCGAGAAGGTCGCCAAACGGGGAATCCTCAGGATGCTCGCCAGGGAAAGAGGGGGTGACGCCGGGGCCGATCCGCTAAGCGGGATAAAGATCCCCCGCGAGATCCGCGTCGCATCGAAGGGTGCGCAGACTGTCCCGTACAATCCCGCATCGGGAGGAGAAGACCCGGCGAAAGTCGGCAGGGCTCCCGGAATCGGGAAGCAGGTGGCCACGGCGCCGAGGGCTTCGCGCGTCCTTTCCTCGCAGGTTTTCCGGACCGATTCCGGTCTGGACGCCGAAATCAGCGGAGGGATCGACGATGAAAACCGGACCACCGGCGCCATCGCTTCCAGGGTGTCGAGCTACCGAAGCGGCATCCGGTACGCCTACAACAGGGAATTGCTGAAAAATCCCTCCTTGAGCGGCAAGATCGTCGTGTCGTTCGTCATCCGCCCGGACGGATCGGTGGAATCGCCTGAGATCCGCCAGAGCGGCGTGAACTGGCCGGCACTGGACGACGCCGTGGTCAAAAAGATCGCGCACTGGAAATTTCCCAAATCCCGCGGAACGGCGGTGCGTGTCGTCTTCCCGTTCGTCTTCCACCCGGAAATGTAGGCGGACGGTATGAAACGACGCTCCTTCAAATTCGCCCCGGCGCTTGCCGCATCCGCCATTCTTTGCCTGTTCGCGAATTCCGCTTCCGCAGTCCTGCCTCGTCCCCCGAACTGCAGGGCGGCCGCCGATTCCTGCGACCGGATACCCTGGATAGAGCAGGTGATGTGGAGCCGCGACAAGGAAGCGATCCCATTCCTGAGAACGATGGCGGCGGGGGATGCGCACGAAAGGGTACGGCAGCGAAGCCTGGGCGCCCTTGCGATCCTCGGAGATTCCGAGGCGCATAAAGTGTTCCTCGGCCGGCTGTCTTCCGATCCATCCCCGGCGGTTCGGCGGGCCGCCGCCGAAGGGATCGGCCTGCTTAAATTTCCCGGCCCTCAACCTGCCCTCACGGAACATCTCCAGAACGATTCCAACCCTCTCGTCCGGGCGGAATGCGCCCGCGCAATGGGCCGCATGGGAAAGCTCGCGTACGTTCCGTATCTCACCGCCGCGCTTTTCAGAGACCCCTCGCCCGAGGTGCGGGCATTGAGCGCCGAGGCGCTCGCGCGCCTGCGGACGCCGGATGCGACGATCCCTCTCATCGAGAGCGTGAAGGACGAAGACCCCCTCGTGAGACTCTACGCCATACGGGGGCTCGTCGAATCCGACCCATCCGCGGCCATGTCCCTCTTCCGGCAGGTATGGGACACGACGAAAGATCCCGAACTGCGCGTGGAGGCGTTCCGGGGTCTCCTGCTCTCGGGCGAATCCGTCAAATGGAGCGATGCCGGCCTGGGCGACCAGGACGAGCGGGTGCGTTTTCTCGCACTGCAGGAATGGGTCACCCGCCTTTCCAGGCGGAAGGGGGGGCCGTTCATGCTGGACCACGAATCCCTGCGCCGGCTCGAGAGCTGCCTTTCCGACCCGGTCCGCGGGATCCGGGAGCTCGCCAAGTCGTTCCTCGAGAAAATGGGATACCGCGTCAAGCCTTCGGGATTCTATTACATGCTCGAACGCTGACCCCTTCCCCGCCCCCGTTCGAAAATCCGACCTTACGGTTCCGCCTGTCGTACCCGGAATGACCGGAATATGTCGCGTAAGCCGCAGGGGGTACCCCGTGAGGCATGTCGGGCACGTGAGCGCCCTGTGGCGTATTACCTTGTTGCGGGTAACCCGGTACGGGATTTGCTGCTCTGTCCTAATGATCGTCGATTTCGCCGGCAAGGGAAAGGAGGGCCATGCTCGTCCGCGTCCGCGCTTCCACGCTCATGGGAATCGACGCCGTCCCCGTCGAAGTGGAAACCGACATCTCGCAGGGCCTCCCCTCCTACACTATCGTGGGGCTTCCCGGCACGCCGGTGCGCGAAAGCGGGGACCGCATCCGCGCCGCCATCCGCAACTCCGGGTTCCCGTTCCCCGGTCGAAAGGTGACAATAAACCTCGCGCCTGCCGACCTGCGGAAGGAGAGCGCGCTGCTCGACCTCCCCATCGCGCTTTCCATTCTTTGCGCTGAAGGATTGCTTCCGGCGGAAGCCATAGGCAAGTACCTCGTCGCGGGGGAATTATCTCTCGACGGATCCATCAAATCGGTCCGGGGGGTCCTTTCGCAGGGACTCCTCGCGCAACGGCTTTCCCTCGATGGGCTCCTGGTCCCATCCTCCAATGCGTCCGAAGCGATTCTCGTCCCCGGCATCGACGTGATCGCGGCTGGAACGCTGCGGGATGCGGTCTCCGTCCTGGGTGGAGGTTCTCGCCCCCCTTCCCCGGCGCCCGAGACCGTCCCCCCGGAAGGGGAATTACCTGATCTGCGCGACGTCGTCGGGCAGCCGACGGCGCGGCGCGCCCTGGAGATCGCGGCGGCGGGCGGCCATGCGCTTCTCCTCGCCGGAACGCCGGGGTGCGGCAAGACGATGCTCGCCGAACGGATACCGGGCATCCTTCCGGATTTTTCGGACGGCGAGGCGCTGGAAACGGCGCAGGTCTACAGTGCGGCCGGCGAGCCTCCCTGGCCTCGCCTCATTGCGCGGCGGCCTTTTCGCGCGCCGCACCACACGGTAACGCCCGCAGGACTTATCGGCGGCGGCAATCCCCCCCGACCGGGCGAGATCACGTTCGCCCACGGCGGTGTGCTGTTCCTCGACGAGTTTTCCGAGTTCCGTCGCGATGCCAGGGAAGCGCTCAGGCAGCCCATCGAATCCGGAGAGATCCGCATCGCCCGGGCGGGCAACGTCTACAGATTCCCCTGCCGCTTCCTTCTCGTCGCGGCGACCAATCCCTGCCCCTGCGGAAACGCCGGCCATTCCCGGCGGATCTGCCGCTGTTCCCCTCACCAGATCTCGCAATTCGCGGGGAAATTCTCGGGGCCGCTGCTTGACCGGATAGATCTGGCGGTTTCCGTCCCCCCGCTGGCGGGAACAGATTGGTGCCGCTCCGGTGAAGGAGAACCGACGTCGGCGGTGCGTGAACGCGTGATGCGGTGCCGGAAAATCCAGGAAAGGAGGTACGCCCGTCGTCCCCGCCGGACCAACGGTGAGGTGAGAGCTTCCTTCCCGGAACTGGCGTCCCACCTTTCGCCGGAAGCGAGATCGCTTCTGACCCGCGCCGCGGACCGTTTCGGACTCTCCGGAAGGGCTATTTGCAAGGTGGCACGGATCGGAAGGACGATCGCCGACATAGCCGCGGAAAAAACGGTCGCGCTGCCCCACATCGCGGAGGCGATCCAGTTCCGCCTCCCCGACTTCGCCCGAACCAATGAACCGGAGCCGGCGCTATAACCGGTCGGCGATGTCCCAGAGCACATTCTCCACGTAATTGCGGAAGCCGTGGATGAAGGCGCAGCGCCGGTTGAAGCGTGCCAGCGAGCCGCAGGCGTACAGTCCCGGGACGCTGGTCTCTCCGGCGTTTGAGATCGCGGGGTAACCGTCGGGGTCGACCCTCAGTTCACCGCCCGACAGCGGTATGCACTTCGGCCGGTAGCCCGTCGCGCACATGATCCAGTCGTACTCGCGTTCGTCGCCGCCCCGGTAGCTGATCCTGCGGTAGGAGACGGAAACTACGGGATCGTCCTCGCGAAGGCGGACTATCCCGAACTTGAACAGTTCCTTCAGCACGCTCTCCGAAGCCCCGCGGATGTCCTCAAGGTTCCCCGTTTCGCTGAAATAGCGGATCGGCCCCCTGGTGCACATGGTGACTGTCGCCGTGCCGGCCAAGTCGATCGCTATTTCCGCGGCGGAGTTCCCCCCTCCCACGACAAGCACGCGTTTGCCCGCGTAAGCGGTGCAATTGACGAAGTCGCAGGAGTGAACAACCCTCGGGTTGTTCCCGATCCCGGGGACGTCCGGGAACGCCGGCTCGGTCGACGCCCCGGATGCCAGCACGAGGAACCGGCAGGATTCCTCCCCACCGGTTGTCGATGCGATGAATTTTCCCGGTTCCGCGGACACCCGCATGACGGCGGTGTTCTCCGCAACGTTAAGGCCGTTCTCGCGGGCGAACGCTTCCACGTAACAAAGGAAATCCTCACGGGACGGAAACGGCCTCCGGGTCCTGGGAAGCGCCCAGATAGGATGCTTGAGTGTCAGGGAAGTCCAGTCGGTTCCGGGTACCGCGGGGGACAGGAGCACCATCCCCGGCCGCATCGATCTCCACGACTGGGCGATCTTTCCACGCTCCAGCACCTTGTAATCTATCCCCTGCTCGCGCAGATGGTACGCAAGCAGAAGCCCGGCCGGTCCTCCTCCGACGATCAATACGTTCCTCGACACGCAGCTCGTTTCCCCCGGAGAAATCGACAGCATATAGATAATACCACCGGTCCGGCGCCTTTTCGGAGTTGACAGGCGGACTTGGCTCTTCTATATTATGCAATTCCGATTGCGGAATGACGGGGGTAGAGAAATGTACGCTGTGGTAAGGTCCGGCGGGAAGCAGCTGCGCGTTTCCCCCGGCGAAATCGTAAGCGTGGAGAAACTGCCGGTCGAGGCCGGCGCGACCGTCGAACTGACGGACGTGCTGCTCGTCTCTTCCGAAAGCGGAACGGTCGTGGGAACTCCCACCGTCCCCAATGCGAAGGTCGTCTGCACATCGCTTGGAGACGGCAAGGGGAAAAAGATCGTCATCTACAAATACAAGCGGCGCAAGGGATACGCCCGGAAGGCGGGCCACCGGCAGCCGTTCACCAAGCTCTCCGTCCAGGAGATCCTGGTGGGGTGATCCCCCCGGGGGGAAGGTCGAGGGAATATGGCGCATAAAAAAGGTGTCGGAAGCTCACGGAACGGGCGTGACAGCCACAGCAAGCGGCTCGGCGTGAAGCGGGGCGGCGGCCAATACGTCACCGCGGGATCGATCCTCGTCCGCCAGAGGGGAACGCCGATGCACCCCGGCGAGAACGTGGGCATCGGCAGGGACCACACCCTGTTCGCCCTGATCGACGGCACGGTCCGGTTCGAAAGACTCGGCAAGGACCGCAAGAAGGTGTCCGTCCTCGCTCTTTCCTGAGTCTCCTGCTCCTTCATGCATTTCATCGACGAGGCCGCCATCACCGTTCGCGCGGGTGACGGCGGCCGGGGATGCTCAAGCTTCCGCAGGGAGAAGTTCGTCCCGCGGGGCGGCCCCGACGGCGGAAACGGCGGAAACGGCGGAAACGTTCTCCTCCAGGTCAGCCCTCACCTTTCCACCCTGCTCGACTTCCGGTACCGGAAAATCTTCAAGGCGAAGCGCGGCCGGCACGGCATGGGAAAATGCATGCACGGGAAAAACGCCCCCGACCTGGTCGTTTCCGTTCCCCCGGGCACGCTCGTCTACGACGACGAGAACGGCGATCTCATCGCCGATCTCACGAAGCCGGGTGAGACGCTTGTCGCCGCCACGGGAGGGCGCGGAGGCCGCGGCAACGCAGTTTTCGTCTCCTCGACCCGCCAGGCGCCGGACCGGGCGGATCCGGGCAGGCCGGGCGAGGAGCGGAAGCTCAGGCTTTCCCTCAAGCTGATAGCGAACGTCGGACTTGTGGGACTTCCCAACGCGGGGAAGTCCACCCTGCTATCGCGGATTTCGAGGGCGCGGCCGAAGATCGCCGATTACCCCTTCACCACCCTGTCTCCCGTTCTTGGGGTTGTGCTGCACAGGGACGAGGAATTCGTGGTTGCCGACCTGCCGGGGCTTATCGAGGGCGCCCACAAAGGGGCGGGCCTCGGCCACCGCTTCCTGAAGCACGCCGAGAGAACGGAAGCTCTCGTCCACGTGCTGGACTCCGCGCGTTCCGCGGAAGAAATCGCGGAGGCCTATCGGATCGTCCGCGACGAGATGGAGAAATTTCGGCCGGAGCTGGCGCAGCGGCCGACGCTTCTCGCCTTCAACAAGACGGACGTGACGGGCGCCGGGGAATCCGCGAAGGAAGCCCGCGAGCTGTTGAATTTACCGGAGGGGGATGCCTATTATATTTCCGCCGCCACCGGCAGCGGCATCACGGCGCTGCTGGACGGGCTTGCGGCGCTGAGAAAGGAACGAAAGGGCGATGCGGACTGAGACGACGGACAGGAGCGCGTTTCTCGCTTCGAGAAAGGTGCGCCGGATCATCGTCAAGCTGGGCAGCGGCACGCTGACCGACGCCACGCAGGGCCTGCGGGGCGCGACGATCCGCTCCCTTGCGGAGCAGGTGGCTCGGATCCGGGACGAGCGGGGGACGGAAGTCGTCGTAGTTACCTCGGGCGCCATCGCCGCCGGCCGCAGGAAGCTCGGGATGGCCGACCGCCCCAGGACGATCGCTCTTAAGCAGGCCGCCGCCGCCGTGGGGCAGACCACCCTGATGCGAGCATACGAGCGGGCGTTCGAGCGGCGGGGGCTGAAAGTAGGGCAGCTCCTCCTCACTCACGAGGACTTCGAAAACAGGGAGCGGTATCTGAACGCGAAGAACACGATGGAGACGCTGCTCTCCCGAGGCATCGTCCCGATCGTCAACGAGAACGACACGGTGGCGACGGAGGAGATCCGGCTGGGCGACAACGATCACCTTGCCGCGCTGGTGACACAATTGATGGGCGCGGACCTGCTGCTGCTTCTGACAGACAGCGACGGGCTTTGCACGAAGGACCCCCGCCGCTTCTCCGACGCCAGGCGGATCCCCCTGCTCTCGGCGATCGACGATTCGCTGCTCAAGGTATCCGGCGGCAGTCACAGCGGGGAGGTGGGCACCGGCGGGATGAAATCGAAACTGCTCGCGGCGCGCGTCGTCGCCGACTGGGGAACCCCGGTAGCCATCGCGAACGGTCGGTCCCGCCGCTCCATCATCGACGTCCTCGAAGGAAAAGACACCGGCACCCTGATCCTGCCGCGCGGGACTTCACGGGCGCCCAGCCGAAAGATGTGGATCGCGCACGCGCGGCAGACGCACGGGACGATTATCGTGGACGACGGGGCGAGGAAAGTGCTCCTGCATGGAGGGAAGAGCCTGCTTCCCGCCGGGATCCTGGGAGCCGTCGGCACGTTCAGGAAGGGCGACACGGTGTCCATCGGCGACCGGAAAGGCCGGGTCTTCGCACGGGGGATCTCCTCCTGGTCACGCGAAGATGTGGACAGGGGCATGGGCCGGAAGAGCGCGGAGGTCAGGGCGATCCTCGGGCAGGAGACCCCGTCGGAAGTGGTACACCGCGACAACCTCACCATTTTGCGCGACGGCGCAGCGAAACAGGAGCGCATTTGATGACTTCGATTAAGGAAAGCGTAGAAGCAACCTGTCGCCAGGCGAAGGCTGCGGCGGCCGGACTGGCGCGCGCGTCCGCCTCCGCGAAGAACGCGGCGCTCGCCGGAATGGCGATGGGGCTTCGCGAGCGGTCGGAGTGGCTTAAGAACGAGAACGGAAAGGACATGGCCGCCGGAAAGGCGAAGGGGCTTTCCGCCGCGATGCTCGACCGTCTCCTGCTCACCGACGCGCGGATCGGTCAGATGGCGGACGGGATCGAGGAAGTGATAGCCCTGCCAGACCCGGTCGGCGAAGTCCTTCGGATGTGGCGGCGGCCCAACGGCCTGCTGGTCGGCAGGATGCGCATACCGCTGGGCGTCGTGGGGATCATTTACGAGTCCCGGCCGAACGTGACGGCGGACGCGGCGGCTTTGTGCGTAAAGTCGGGGAACTCCGTGGTTCTTCGCGGAGGGTCGGAGGCCATCCATTCCAATACGTCCATCGCGCAGATCCTGCGCGATGCGCTCTCGGCGAGCGGCCTGCCGGCGGACGCGGTGTCGGTCATCGGGCGGACGGACCGGTCGGCGATCGACGTCATGCTCGCGGCCGAGGAATACATCGACCTTATCATCCCGCGCGGGGGGGAGGGGCTCATCCGAAGCGTGGCGGAGAAATCCCGTATCCCGGTGATCAAGCACTACAAGGGAGTCTGCCACATTTTCGTCGACGAGAACGCCGACTTCGCGCAGGCGGTCTCTATCTGCGTCAACGCCAAGGTCCAGCGCCCGGGCGTCTGCAACGCCATGGAAACGCTCCTCGTTCACGAGAAGGCGGCCCCGCGGTTTCTCCCGGAAATCGCGGCCGAGCTTGCGAAGAGAGGCGTCGAAATCCGCGGATGCCCCGAAACGGTGCGTCTGGTGCCCGGCGCGAAACCCGCAACGGAAAACGACTGGGGGACGGAATACCTGGACCTGATCCTGGCCGTCCGGGTGGTACCGTCGATGGATGCGGCGATGGAGCATATCCGCCGCTACGGGTCGCTGCATACCGAGGCGATCCTCACGAAGGACCACGCAAGGGCGATGCGGTTCGTTCGCGAGGTGGACTCTTCCCTGGTGCTCGTAAACGCATCCACCCGGTTCAACGACGGGTTCCAGCTCGGCCTGGGCGCGGAGATCGGGATCAGCACAACCAAGATCCACGCCTTCGGCCCGATGGGCCTCGAAGAGCTGACCACGACTAAGTTCGTCGCATTCGGGGACGGCCAGGTCCGGGAATAAGTGAACCCCGGGGCGACATCGGTCGCGCTCTTCGGCGGCACCTTCGACCCGGTCCACAACGGGCACCTGCGGATGGCGGTGGAGGTGAAGGAGGCGCTGGGGCTGCCCCGAGTCGTGCTCTTCCCTTCGCACCGCCCGCCCCACAAGCCGAAGCAGCCCCTTACGGAGGACCGCCACCGGCTGGCGATGGTCGCCGCCGCCACAACCGGCATCTCCGGGTTGGAGGTTTCCGACGTCGAGGTCCGGCGCGGCGGGGCTTCCTACTCCCTGTTGACGGTCATGGACTTCCGGCGCGACTCCCCTTCCTCCGAATTCATTTTCATCATCGGCGCCGACGCCTTCGCCGAGATCTCGACCTGGCACCGGTACGAGGAACTCCTTTCCGCTTGCGATTTCATACTTCTTCCCCGCCCGGGCTCCGACGCCGAGCCCGCTTCCCCGGCCGGGGTCCGTATTGAAAAAGAGGAGCCTCATTGCTATAGTTGGAAGGGGAAAAGTTACCGCATCGCCGGCGGAAGACGGCTGTTCTGTCCGTCGCTGCCGGCCCTGGAGATTTCCTCGAGCTCCATCCGGGAGAAAGTTCGGACGGGCAAGTGCATCCGGGGACTCGTCCCGCCGGATGTGGAACGGTATATTTACGACCATGGGCTTTACCTCGATCCTGGGGAGGGAAGACGGTCATAGGGACAAGGGAAACGCTGCTCCGGTGCGCGCGGCTCGCCCGGGAAAAGAAGGCCGCCGACATCCGCGCACTGGACGTACGGGAGTGGGCCTCCTTCACCGATTACTTCCTCCTTTGCTCGGGAACGTCCGACCGGCAGGTCGCCGCCGTCGCCCATCACATCGAGGAGTCGCTTAAAAAAGAAGGAGTCCGGCCGCTGGGGCTGGAGGGGATCCGCGAGGGGCGGTGGGCCCTGCTCGACTACGGCGATTTCGTGGTGCATGTATTTCTTTCCAGCGTGAGGGATTTCTACAACTTCGACCGGTTGTGGGGATCGGCCCCTGAGATCCCCCTCCCAGAGGAGCCATAACCCCGGAGGGACCCTGCATGGCCGTCCGCCTGCTCTTCCTGCTTTTCGTCATCATCCTGGTGGGATTCACCTACATTTCCCTCCTTAACGGCCAGCATATCCAGTTCTTCTTCTCCGCCACGCGCATGGCGGAGGTGAGCGTAAGCGAGCTCGCCATCCTCTCCTTCTCGCTCGGAGCGGCGCTCGTCATCCTGGGCACGCTGGTCAAGGACGTCACCCTCGCGTCGAAGAACTGGAAGGAGCGCAGGGAAAAGCAGCGCAAGGAGGCGGCCCGCGCCCGGGTGGCCAAGGCGCAGGACTTCCACAGGAGGGGGATGCTCGACGAAGCGGTAAAGGAGCTGGAGCGCAGCCTGTCCGTCAATCCGGACGACCGCGAAGCCCTCGAGCTTCTCTCCGCGGTGGAGACGGAACGGGGAAATTCGCTCGAAGCGGTGAAGGCGCTGACCCGTCTGAAGCAGATCGATCCCTCGGACCTCTCCGTCTTCTTCCGTCTTGCCGCGCTTTACCGGCGGATGAACGACCTGGACAACGCCCTTTCCCTCCTTGAAACCATAGAGGACAGCGAGGGGGAAAACCCCCGCGCCTGGGAGGGACTGCGGGACATCCACATTCTCCGCAACGAAATGGTTCCGGCGTACGCGATGCAGAAGAAGATCATGAAACGGAACGGGAAGTCCGCGTCCGCAGCGGACCAGGATCTTTTCATCGCTCTCCGTTACGAGAAGGCCGTGGTACGTATGGCCGAAGGGAAGACCGACGACGCGGAACGGCGACTGCGGGACCTTATCAAGGAGCAGCCGCAATTCTCCCCCTCGTACATCGCCCTTTCCGAGCACAAGCGGTCGCGCGGAAACCTCGAGGAAGCCACCGACCTGCTCATCAAGGGCTACCGGGCCACGCACAACGCGGTCTTCCTCATCAAGCTCGAGGACCTGGGCGTCGAGACGGTGAATCCACAGTCCGTGATCGCCGTCTACACAGAGCTGCTCCAGGAGATCCCGTCCGACTTCGACGCCAACCTGTTCATGGGAAAATTCTTCCTGCGTCTCGAGATGAACGACGAGGCGGTGGAACAGTTGTTGAAGGCGGAGTCGCTGGAGCCGGAGCGGGAGTCGGTGCACATCCTCCTCGCGGAGGCGTTCCGGCGGAGGGGCCGATATGAACCCGCCTGCCAGCACTACCAGCGCGCCTTTGCCTACAAGCGGCGCTATCTTATCCCATTCCGCTGTTCGAAATGCGGCAAAGGCACCATCAAGTGGGCGCCTCGCTGCGCCGCATGCGGAACCTGGAACGGGTACGCCATCGACCACGGCAGCCGGGAGTACGCAATCCCGGCTTCCATCCGCTGATTTAGCACGCTTTTCTCTCCAAGCCTCCGCTGCAGCGGATTCGGACCGGCTGCGCGAGACGTTTCCCCGTCGTGCCCTCCGTGGATTCCTTGCGGAAATACGCAACTTCAACGCGCTGGTTCCCCTCCTGCGAGGCGGTTTTTCCCGCGCGGACGTTCGCGGGTGGCCCGCGTGGGCCGGGGACGAATGCCCCTCGTGCGGCGAATTCCTGCGCCACGGCGGTTGGCCGGAAAACAAGCCCCCTGCCTGCCGGTCCTGCCCCGTTCCACCCCCGTTCCTTTTCGCCCGTTCCCTGTTCGTGTATGAAGGACATGTCCGCGAAGGGATACGCGGGGCGAAGTACGCCCGCCGCTTCCTGCCCGCGGAAGCGCTGGCTGACCGGCTGTTCGAGGCGATCCGTGGAAAGTGGGCCGACCGCTTTCCGGACGGCTTCCGGCCGTCCGTCGTCCCGGTACCGATCCGGCCGCTCAAATATTTCCGGCGCGGATTCAACCTGCCCGCGCTCGTCGGTGCGGCCCTTTCGCGGCGTGCGAGGTGGCAGTTCGATCCCGGGGCACTCAGGCGGTCCGGCGGCAACCGCCCCCAGGCGGGGCTGAAAATCAAAGTCAGGGAGGAAAACGTCCGCGGCGCCTTCCTGGTTCCTGAGGGAATTGCAGCGCCCGGCGACGTCCTGCTGCTGGACGACGTCTACACATCCGGGGCCACGGCCAGGGAAGCCGCGCGCGCCTTGAAAACCGCGGGGGCGAAGAATATAGTGGTGCTGACGGTGGCCCGCGCCGTCCCCTGAATACACGAATCCGGAGAGCAGATGACCCGACCGTTCCAGGCGTCCGTCGTACAGTTCCGCATCGACATGGGAAACGTGGACGCCAACACCGCGCGCGCCTTCGCCCTTCTCGGGAAAGCCGCCGCAAGCGGGGCGGCACTCTGCGTACTGCCGGAGATGTGGAGCACCGGTTTCGCCTACGACAGGCTGGTTGCGCTCTCATCCACCACTCCCGGAATGCTGAAAAGGCTTCGCGCATTTGCATCGGGGCATCGCATGGCTATTGCCGGTTCCCTCCCCGAGAGGAAAGGCGGATCCGTGTACAACACGCTGTACACGATCGACCGCGACGGCACGATCGCAGGTAAATACCGGAAGGCCCACCTGTTCCAGCCTTCAGGCGAGCACCTGCACTTCCTGAAAGGGACCGGCGCCCGCGTCGTCGAGACCGCTGTCGGGAGCGTCGGTCCCCTCATATGCTACGACCTGCGGTTCCCCGAGCTGTCGCGAAAATATTTCCTGGAAGGGGCGTCTCTCTTTTGCGTCAGCGCGCAGTGGCCGTCCATCCGAAAGGCCCATTGGGATCTGTTGATCACGGCGAGGGCTGTGGAGAACCAGCTCTTCGTCCTCGCCTCCAACGCCGTCGAACGATCGGGGGACTTCCGGTTCGCGGGGGGATCGATGATCGTGTCTCCCTGGGGCGCGCAATTGGCCGCCTGCGGGGAGGAGGAAGGGCTGGCGACGGCGACGATCGACCCTGCGGAGATAGAAAAGGTCAGGAGGAGGATCCCGTGCGCGCAGGACAGGAACGTTCACGCCTATCGGCCGACCCGTCAAAAAAAATAATCCCTTCGGGTAAGGTCGCCCCCTTCTTCTCGCGCCTGCGCCGCGAGGGAAAGCGGATCGTATTCACGAACGGGTGCTTCGACATACTTCACGCAGGCCATGCGCGGTACCTTCGGCAGGCGTCGGGAATGGGGGACGTGCTGGTCGTCGGCGTCAACACGGACGCCTCCGTGAGAAGGTTGAAAGGGGAAGGACGGCCCGTGCAGGGGGAGAAAGATCGCGCGTACGTGCTGGCGTCGCTCGCCTGCGTCTCCTACGTCGTGATATTCAGGGAGGATACGCCGGAAGCCCTGATCCGCCGTGTCGTGCCCGACGTCCTCGTCAAGGGGGGCGACTGGAAGGGAAAGGATATCGTCGGCTCGGAGTTCGTCCGCTCGCGTGGCGGCAGCGTCAAGGCGCTGCGCTTCGTCCCCGGGCGCTCGACGACCTCCATCCTCGGTCGGGCGTCCCTTATCGGCGTGAAGCGCTGATCCTCCGCATCGCAGCGAGGAAACGCGCAATCTCCCGCCGGGTCGTGAACGGCCCGGGGCTCACGCGCACCGTGCCTTCCGGAAACGTTCCCATCGTCCGGTGAGTATTGGGGGAGCAGTGCAACCCCGCCCGAACGAGAATGCCGAAGTCCTTCTCAAGCCGCCGTCCCGTTTCCGCGGGGTCCATCCCCTCCACCAGGAATGAAAGCACGGACACGCACCGCGCCGGGTCCTTCGGTCCGAATACGGTCACGCGCGGGATGCGCTCCAGGCCTTCGATCGCCTGCGCCAGCAGTCCCGCCTCCTTCTTCCGGATGTCCTCCACCCCCCTGCGCAGAAGCCAGGAAAGGGAAACGGCAAGTCCCGCCACCCCCACGCTGTTCTGCGTTCCCGATTCGAGCGCGTCGGGGAAAAAATCCGGTTGGCGGTCGTTCTCGGAGCGGCTTCCCGTCCCGCCCTCGATAAGAGGCACGAGAGGTACCCTGTCGCGGACGTACAGGAATCCCGTCCCCTGGGGCCCCAGGAGTCCCTTGTGACCCGGAGCGGCAACGAGATCCGCCGGAAGGTCCGCGAGGTCGATCGGCAGCGAGCCCGCCGTCTGGGCCGCGTCGACCAGCGTGTACACGCCAAGACGGCGCGCCTTGCGCGCGATTTCGCCGACGGGTTGAATCGCCCCGGAAACGTTGGACGCATGGACCATCGCAATCAGCCGCGTGTTCCGCCGGACGGCGGACAGGACCGCCTTCGCGTCGACCGAACCGTCGCGTCCCGCCTGCACAACCGTCACCGACACCCCCCCGTCTTCCATCCTCCTTAAGGGTCGCATCACCGAATTGTGTTCGACGGAAGTAGTCACCGCGTGGTCGCCGGGCCTTAAGATCCCCTTGATCGCGATGTTCAGCGCCGTTGTTGCGTTTTCGGTGAATACGAATCGGGAACTGTCGGTGGCGCCGAAGAAGCGGGCAACCCTTTCGCGCGCCTCGAACAGGTCGCGCGCGGAACGGATCGACAGGGCGTGGGCCGAACGCCCCGGGTTTCCCGCCCGCAGAATCGCATTGCGGACGGCATCCGCCACCCCCCGTGGTTTCGGAAGGGAAGTCGCCGCGTTGTCGAGGTAAAGAAAAGCGCGAGGATCGAAAATCTTAAGACCCTACCGGTATGAGCAGGACGCGCCCCGGGACCAGAACCTGCCCATGTTTCATGCTGTTTTTCTCGCTCAGTTTTTCGAGGGAAACGCCGTAAACCCTTGAGATCCTCGAAAGGGTGTCGCCGCGCCGAACCACGTGCCGCATCTCCTTCTTTCCGTCATGCTCCGCGGCGGATCCTTTCTTCGCCACGATGACGCCGCCGCCCGGAACTTTAAGTTTCCTGCCCGCCTTCACGCGGCTCTTTACGCTCAAGCCGTTCGCCTCGGCAAGATCATCGACGGAAACGCCCGCCCGGTTCGCGACGGCCTTCAGGGACTCCCCTTTCCTTACCTTTACGATACGGCTCTTCCGGGTCCCGTCATCCAGCCGCTTGAACGCCGCTTCCACCTGCTGCGCTGAGACCTCCTTACCCGGAACGGCTTCCTCCTGGGACAGTCCCACCACGGGGATGATGATGCGCGCATTGCGCCCCAGGCCGGGCTTCTTCATCCCGTTCAGTTCCTGGAGGGTGGATGCCGGAGTCTGGTACCTTTCGGCGAGGGAGGATAGCGTTTCTCCCTTCTTTACCGAGTGGAGCAGGAACGTCACCCGTGTGTTCGCCCGGATCTCCTCCATCCGCTCCTCGACGATTCTTCCGTATCCCTTGGGAAGACGAAGCTCGTAAGTCTCCCGGTTGGGGGGGGTGCAAAACCGCCGAAGCTCGGGATTCCACTCGCGCAGCGATTCGTAGGGGACGCCGATCACCTTGCCCAGGGCCGCGAGCCCCGTTCCGCCGGGAACGGTGGCCTTGTCGAACTCCAGCGGCGCCTCGTACTTCACGTCCCCGAACCCGAATTTCTCCGGCTCCTTGGCGATCGTCAGGGCGGCTATCATCTTCGGAACGTAATCCTTCGTTTCCTGCTTCAGGTAACGGTGGCGGATCAACTCCACGAAATCGGCGGAATTGTAACGGTTCACCGCACGGAGGATCTTCCCTTCCCCCGCGTTGTACGCGGCGGTGGCCAGCGGCCAGGAGTCGAACATGTCGTACAACTCCTTCAGGTACGAAGCGGCGGCGTGGGTAGATTTTTCGTAGTCCCGTCGTTCGTCGGTCCACCAATCTATGCGCAGCCCGTACCGGCGGCCGGTCTCGGCGATGAACTGCCAGGGGCCCGCGGCCTTAGCCACCGAATAGGCCTTCGGGGAAAAACCGCTCTCGATGAGAGCGAGGTATATGAGGTCGCCCGGCATGCCGTACTTGGCCAGGATTCCCCGCATCATGTCCGCGTATTTTCCGGACCTGGTCAGGTACAGCTCGAATTTCCCCCTGCCGGTGGTCTGAAAATAGCGCATCCACATTCCGATTCGGCCCATGAGGCCGTCGTAGAGACCTTCCTCCTGGTTCCCGGTTTCCCCTTTGGCGCTGACGAAGAATCCCGACGTGTCCCCCGCTTTTCCTTCGTCCTTCTCCTTTGCCAGTTCGTGGTCTACCTCAGTGTGCGACAGGACGCGGTCCGGTTCCTTTTCTTCCGCCGGCGCGGAAAGGACGGGAACAGGTTTCGGGTTGGAAACGATAGAGACGGGAAGCGGCAAGGGCTTGGTGGAGTGCGTTTCGACGCTCGCTGCAGGGGAACCCGCCGGTTGGGCGGAGGATGCCGATTCCTTCGGAGCCGCCTGAATGCTCGAAGACTGTACCGCGTTTGTATTCAAGTCCGGGGGGACCGGCCTGGTTGCAGGGGCCGATGGGGGCAGGGAAACCGGGCTGGACGCCTGCGATCCCTGAAGCGCCGGCGGTTCTCCGGCGACCCCGGATACCGTAAATGTTATCAGGAGGGCAAGAACGGTAATTCCAAGGAAACCCGGGTATGATCTTCCCTTGCGCACCCCACCTCCGGCACAACTCAAATAAATACTTATTTTGATTGGCCAATTTCGACTTGTCAAGCCCAATATCGACTCCAACCCAATGATATGAAACATCGGTTCAAAAAGGTACTTTCTCGTACTTCTCCTTTTCCCGCAAGATGTGGGCCGATTGGGGAAGAAGTTTCGCTGCCGCAAGCGTTTCCCGAGCCTTCGCCTGCTGGTCCCCCGGTATCCGGATTGCGAGGCCGCAGTCGGAAGCAAGCCGCCGGGGCACGGGGATCAGGCGCATCGCCACGCCCTTTTTTTTCAAATGCTTTTCCGCCGACATGACCTGGTGGGTTCCCCGGAATATCAGCACCATTTCCGCCGAAGCCGGACGCGCCAAGAATCCTCCTCTTTCACCGTTGCGGCCGTCTTGCCATTATAATGGATATTCGATGACTTCCTGCGGCCACCCTTCATGAGCGACGCCATCACGCTCCATGCCTCCCTGATAGGCCTCGCCGCCCTGGTCATCAACCTTCCCCTCGGGTACCTCCGGGAAGGCACACGGAAGTTTTCCCTCATGTGGTTCGTCTATATCCATCTGTCCGTTCCCTTGATAGCGTTCCTCCGTATCAGCAATCACGTATCTGCATGGGCGATACCCCTGATCATAATCTGCACGCTGATAGGGCAGTACGCCGGCGGCAGGATGCGCCACCGCAGGAAGGGCACGGCATGAAACGGGCTGCAAGGATCTCCGATTTCCTCGAAGAACTCCTTTCCGGCCAGGGCTTCGCCTCGATTGCGTGGACGGTCCGCCTCCGCGCGGCCTGGCCCGGTATCGTCGGTCCTCTTCTTTCCGAAAAGACCTCCCCCTTGAAGCTGAAAAACGGGGTTCTCACGGTGCTCGTGCAAAACCATGCGTGGGCCCAGGAGCTGCATCTCAAAAAACCCTTCATGATCGAACAGGCGAACACTGCCCTCGGGACGGATTCCGTGAAGGACATACGCTTTTCCGTGGGGTCCCTCGCCTCAGGTGAAGAGGACGGCCGGGAGGCAGAACGGCAGCGAAAGGAACCCCTCCCGCTCGTCCCCGATCCGGAGGGAATGGAGGGCATTGCCGACCCCGAAACCCGCCGGATCCTCCGCTCCATCGCCCGCCGAATCGCCTCGCGGAAGCGTTAGCCCGCTTCACCATTTTCATGCGGCGCACGGAGGTGCTGTGCGCGCGCTGCGACGCCCACCTGGGGCACGTTTTTCCCGACGGACCGAAGCCGACCGGCCTGCGTTACTGCATGAATTCCGCGGCGCTCAATCTGGCGAAGCGGGATTGACGGCCTGGTAGATCCGTTCCACGTCGGGGTGATAACGTCCCTTTTCCGAATAGACGGCAAGAGGGGGGAGGACGGAGAACTCGGGGGGCTTGCGGCGGCTCGCCGCGAACAACAGGAGGTTGGCGGGCTTGTCCGGATACGGATGCACGAACCGCAGTGTGTCCGGGAAGATCCTCTCGGCCGTCGCGCAGGAGAGCATCTCGCCCAGCCGCTGTGGAAGTCCCAGCATCGCGAACCGCCCCGTCGGGGAGAGATACCTGCCCGCCGATCTGAAGAGCTCGGGCATCGTGCACATCACTTCGTGGCGGGCGATTTCCTTTTGCGGATCCGGATTTCTCCTGCCGTCTCCGACCCTGCGGTATGGGGGATTGGAGATGACAAGGTCGAAAGACCCACCCGACAACCCGGGGAGTTTTTCCCTGAAATCGCCGTGGACTGCGGAGAGGCTCCCCGAAAAACCGTTTTCCTCTATGTTTCCCCTGGCGAATTCGTACAGCTCACGCTGTACCTCCACTCCGACGCCGTACCTTAAGGACCCGCACATCCTCGAAAGCAGCAGAAGTGCCACTCCGCAGCCGGTTCCGAGGTCAAGGACCACTTCTCCGCAGAAGGCCGATGCGAAATCGGCAAGGAGCACCGAGTCGATCGAGAAACGGTAGCCGCTCTGCGGCTGGCGGATGGTGAGCGAGGCGAAGGCCGCCCCGTCGCGGTCCCGATGGGCTTCGGCATTTTGCCGGACGGGCGAAGGCGGGCAGGTCCCCGCCCGCGGGAGCGCCCGCTTCCGCCCCTCAACGCCCTCTTTATGCCTGCGCCGGGACCCGCTCATCACCGCGCGTGGAGAAGATCAGGAGGCCGGTCAGGATCTTCGGGTAGAAGAACGTGGACTTCTGCGGGAGCACGTGGCCTGAGAGCGACACGTTCCGGAATTCTTCGACGGTCACGGAATTGAGGAAAAATCCGGCCTGGATCGCTCCGCTCGACAGGTCCGATACCGCTTTCGCCGGGTCCTTGTAATACTTGACGCAGGTCCCCGCAGTCACCGCATCCGGGGTGACGCCCAGCACTTGCTCCAGCAGGAATCCGTGCAGGAGCACGACGTCCAGGCTGCGGAGTTGCGCCGGGAATTTGGCCAACCGCTCCGCGCAGAAATTCTCGATGTCGGGGAAAGCGACCAGGTGGAATTTCCCCCCCCCCGCGGTCCAGGCGATAGCCTTACCCTTCTTCCCGGCGGCTTCCAGGGCCCGGATCGCGTCCTCCGGCGACCCGTCGCGGGTTTCCATGGGCAGCACGGCGCGCACTTTCGCGGCGAAATCGTTCTCGGAGAAGGAAGGGAGGGAGTGCACCCCGCGATGGGTGGGGAGAATAACGATCCCCTGGTCGTCCATGTTGCACAGGAACATCAGGACGTGCTCGTACGCTGCGTCTTCACGTTTCCCGAATTTTTTCCGCATCTCCTCACGGAACGCCAGGGCGGTCTCGTACCGATGGTGGCCGTCCGCGATGAATACCTTTTTGTCAGCCATTTTCGCCGCCGCGGACTTCTGGACCGCCGGATCCGCCACGGTCCATACCCTGTGCAGGATTCCCAGGTCGTCGGTCGCGGTGAAATCGGGCGCGGCTCCCATCCCCTTCCGCATCGCGGCAAGTACTTCGTCCTTCGGGTCTGAGAAGAGCCCGAAGATCGGGCTCATGTTCGCGTCAGTTACGCGCATGAGGGCCAGCCGGTCTTCCTTCGGCCGGGAAAGCGTCTTCTCGTGAGGCAGCACTTCCCCTTCGCCGAAAGCGGAGAGGCGCAGGGCCCCCAGAAACCCCTTGCGGACGAAGGTTCCCTTCCCGGCGATGGTGAATTCCTGCTCGTAGTAGTAGAAAGCGGGCCGGGAATCCTGCACCAGCGTCCCCTCGGAGAGCCATTGGCTGTAGTGGGCGGCTGCGCGGGTGTACTTGTTCTCCTGCGGGCCGTCCCCTTCCTTCGCAAGACCGAAGTCGACCCGGACGATCTGGCGGGGATGCCGCTGGTGAAGGGCCTTCTGCTCCTCCGGAGATATCACGTCGTAAGGCTGGGAGACTACCCTGGAAAGGTCTCCGACCTTCCCGGGGTCGTAGTGGATTCCTTGAAACGGAGCGACGATCGCCATGGCGTTATCCCTTCTTCAAATATTCGGTGATGCCGCGGAAAGGGATCGCCCCCTCCCGCAGAAGCAAGATATCGTTTCCCTCTACCCGAACCACCGTCGAGCCGGGAGACCGGGAAGCGTCCGCAGCGGGCGAAGGCGCCGGCCCATCCCAGAGGACCCAATCCACCTCTCCGGTGAATTCCAGCACGATCTCCTCGGGTGTATTCCAGTTGCCCGGATTTCCCGCCCGGTTCGCCGACGTTCCGGTTATCGCACCCCCCAGAGCTTTCGCCAGCGCCCTCGGGATCGGGTGGTCCGGCACCCTCAGCCCGACGGTGCCGCTGCCCCCAGTGATCCCTGCCGGCACGTCCGGCCAGGATGGCATCACGATCGTCAGTCCCCCCGGCCAGTATTTTTCCATCAATCGCGACGCAGCCCCTGGGATATGCGACGCCCAAAGGGAGGCCCGGCCGGGGCCGTCGAGAAGGAGAGGTATGGGTTTCCTGTTCTCCCTCCCCTTCAACGCAATGAGCTTCTGCAATCCCTCCCCGGAACGAGGATCCACTCCCAGGCCGTACAGCGTATCCGTGGGATAGATAACCATCCCGCCCGCCAGGAGCGACTCGACGATCCCGGGGGGGAAATATGCGACGTGCGTCCCGTCGAAGCGCGCCAGGCGGGTCATGCCGTCGCCGCGCCGTCCAGTATGACGATGTCTCCCTCAGGCTTCCCGAGAGCGCGGGACACCACGGGGCACTTGCAGCGCAGGAGGAACACCGCGTTCTGCGCCCGCCCCGTTAGCGTCTCGAAATTGGCCTGCCCCTTGGAAAGGATCAGGTCGGAAGAATCGATCCGGTCCCGGAACTCCGGCGTGCAGAGATCCAGGATGGTGCCTACACCCTGGTTGCCGTTGGAGACGATCTCTCCGTACATCGAAAGCCCGATCCTGCGCGCTTCTTCCGCCGTCAGGTCGTCTATGACCGGGCCGCCCTTGGCGCCGATCCAGAGCTTCCTGCCGTCCGCGCCGAGCCGCGCGAGGAGGGGAACGTCGAACGCGGCCTCGCCGGCATTGTCGAGAAGGACGCCTATCCGCTTCGCTCCGCGGATCCTTTCGAGAAGCCCTTGCGGAACCTCGGCGACTCCCGCCGGCCCCGCGAACCCGTCGAATTCCTTTTCGATGCAATCCCGCTCGATGATGCCGGAGTCCATGATGTTCCCGAAAACCGCCACTTTCACCGCCGCCGCCAGCGGGTCGGGAGATGCCGCGACGATCTCCTCGGCGCGTCTCGACGTTTCGGAAAACCGGTCAAGCTCCCTGCGCTTGACCGCGAGGAACGGATCGGGGGTATCCAGCTCTTCGCGAACGATCGCCTGGAGGCGCGTGGCGATCTCGGCGGGAACCCCGTTTGGCGGGAGGTCGGAGAGCATCGCCGAAATCCGCGCAGCGAGCCCGTTCCTCTGCGCCTCCGAAGCTCCATGCGCCCGGGCCGCGAGATCCGCCTGCCGAAGGAAACAGGGGAAGCACTCCGGCGAAATGAAGATCACCCGATCTCCATCGCCGACGCTGCGACGGCCTCCGCCATTTTCCTGCGGCGCTCCTTCAATTTCTTCCTGATCTTCGGGTCCGACAGCGCCAGGATCTGCGCCGCAAGGTACGCGGCGTTCTGCGCACCCGCTTTCCCGACGGCCATGGTTGCGACCGGGACGCCTCCCGGCATCTGCGCGGTGGACAACAGCGAATCGAGCCCCGACAAGGGGGAGCTCGCCAGCGGCACCCCGATGACCGGCAGCACGGTCTCCGCCGCGACGACGCCCGCAAGGTGCGCTGCCGCCCCGGCCCCCGCGATGATCACGGAATATCCGTTCCCCTCCGCGTCCCGCGCCAGCTTCTGGGTGCGGGCGGGGGAACGGTGGGCCGAGGCAACCGTCGAGTCCGAAGGTATCCCGAGCGATTCGAGGATACGCGCGGCCTCTCCCATGGCCTCCGCGTCCGACTTGCTTCCCATGAGGATGAGGATTTTGCCGGACATTAAAGTCCTTTCAAGCCCCGCTTCGCTCCAGCGCCCTCCGCCCGATGTCCCGGCGGAAGTACGCCCCTTCCCAGGATATCTTTTCGGCGGCCCGGTACCCGCGCTCGATCGCGCTGCGGATGTCCTTGTCCACAGCCGTCACGCCCAGCACGCGCCCGCCGTTGCTCACCAGCCGTCCGTCCTTCACCGCGGTGCCGGCGTGGAACACCTGGACGCCGCCCTCATTTTCCGCTTCCTCGATCCCGGAAATGGGGAATCCCTTCTTGTATGGACCCGGGTAGCCTCCCGAGGACATCACGATGCACACGGTCGGGCGCGGGTCGATCCTCATCACCGCGTCCGTGAGCTTCCCCTGGGCGCATTGCATGAGAAGCGGCACCAGGTCGCTCGAAAGCCGCATGAAGAGCGGCTGCGCTTCGGGATCGCCGAACCGCACGTTGAATTCGAGAACCTTCGGCTCCCCGCGCTCGATCATCAGCCCGCCGTACAGGATACCGCGGAACGGGGTCCCCTCCGCACGCATGCCCGCGAGGAGAGGCTCGAAAATCTTCTTCATGGCCTTCTGCTCCACCTCCGGCGTCACCACCGGCGCCGGAGAATACGCCCCCATGCCTCCGGTATTGGGTCCGGAGTCACCGTCCCCGATCCGCTTGTGGTCCTGCGACGTGGGAAGGGGAACGATCTTCTCGCCGTCTGTGAAGACGATGTAGGAAGCCTCTTCGCCTGTAAGGCAATCTTCCACGACGACCCGTTCCCCGGCGTCGCCGAAGATCCTCTTCTCCATGACATCCTTTAGGAACGCTACCGCCTCCTCGTACGTCCCGGCGACCGCCACCCCTTTTCCTGCGGCCAGCCCGTCCGCCTTGATCACGACGGGAAGGCGATGCGTCAGCACGTATGCTTCCGCTTCGTCGTATTCGTCGAAGACCCGGAAATCCGCCGTGGGTATGCCGTACCTGGCCAGGATGTTCTTCGTGAAAACCTTGGAGCCCTCGAGCTGCGCCGCCGCCTTGCTCGGCCCGCACACAAGAAGCCCTTCCTTCGCTAGCGCGTCGGAGAGCCCCGCCACCAGGGGCGCTTCGGGCCCGACCACGGTCAGGTCGATCCGGTTCGCCACGGCGAAGTCCCGCAGCTTCCCCACCTCGTCGACGGTCACAGGCACCAGCTCCGCGTTGCGCGCTATCCCCGGATTTCCAGGCGCCGCGAAAATCTTCTCCACAAGCGGGCTCTGCGCGATCTTCCAGACGAGCGCGTGCTCCCTGCCGCCTCCACCCACGACCAGAACTTTCAGTCCCACGCGATCCCCCCTGGATGAAATGTCCGCAGGTTCCCCACAGCTAATGCCGGAAATGCCTGACGCCGGTGAAGACCATGGCCATGCCGTGCTCGTCGGCGGCCGCGATCACCTCCGCGTCCCGCACCGATCCGCCGGGCTGGATGGCCGCCGTCGCCCCGGCCGCCGCGGCGGCGTCCAGGCCGTCCCGGAACGGGAAGAATGCGTCGGACGCCACCACCGTCCCCTTCGTAGGCCGCTGGGCCTTCATCACCGCGATCTTCGCCGAGTCCACGCGGCTCATCTGCCCCGCCCCCACTCCGACCGTCCGGTCCTTCAAGGCGTAGACGATGGCGTTGGACTTTACGTGCTTGCAGACCTTCCACGCGAACAGCATCGCTTCGAGTTCCTCCGGCGTAGGAGTGCGCTTCGTCGCCACCTTGAGATTCGCGGGATCGAGCACGTGCCGGTCGCGGCCCTGCAGCAAAAGTCCCCCGCTCACCTTCTTCATCTCGAAACCGGCCTGGTTCCCCCACCGGAACTCTCCACCGGTCTCAAGCACACGGAGGTTCGCCTTGGCGGAGAGGATTTTTTTCGCCGTCCTGTCGTAGCCCGGTGCGATGACCGCCTCGAAAAAAGTCGAAGCGATCTCCCGGGCCGTATCCGCCCCCACGGGCCGGTTGAATCCCACAACCCCTCCGTAGGCGGACACCGGGTCGCACTCCCTCGCCTTCTTGAAGGCATCGACCAAACGGCGCTTCGAAAGCCCGACCCCCGAAGGGTTGGTGTGCTTTATGATGGCCGCCGCCGGATCGGAGAACTCCATGGCAAGCTGGAGCGCCGCGTCTATGTCCACGATGTTGTTGTAGGAAAGTTCCTTGCCCTGAAGCTGCCGCGCCCCGCCGAGGGTCGGCTCGTCCGAAAGCTTCAGGTCCGCGTAGAATGCGGCGCTCTGGTGCGGATTTTCGCCGTACCGAAGCGACTGCAGCCTTTTCCATTGAGCGGTGAAGGTCGCCGGGTATTCATCCTGGGCCGATTCCCCGCGTCCCAGGTAATTGGATATGGCGGCGTCGTACGCGGCGGTGAGCGCGAAAGCCTTCCGTCCCAATTCCTCCATGGTCTGCGGATCCAGGTTTCCGTTCCCTTTTTTCAGTTTCGCCAGGATGTCCGCGTAATCGGCCGGGTTGCAGACTACGGCAACGTGCCGGCAGTTCTTCGCCGCCGACCGGAGCATCGACGGGCCTCCGATGTCGATGTTCTCGATCGCCTCGGCGCGCGTGCAACCCTGCTTGCCGATCGTCGCCTCGAACGGGTAGAGGTTGACCACAACCATGTCGAACGGCACGATGCCGTGCGATTCGATCGTCTTCATGTGGGCGGGGTTGTCCCGCAGCGCCAGGATCCCCCCGTGGATCTTCGGGTTGAGCGTCTTGACGCGCCCGTCAAGCATCTCGGGGAAGCCGGTGTACTCCTCGATGAGGCGGACCGGCGCCTTCTTTTCCTTAAGCAGCTTCGCCGTGCCGCCGGAGGCGTACAATTCCACGCCGAGACGCGAAATGCCTTTCGCGAATTCCACTATGCCGGTTTTGTCCGATACGCTCAGAATCGCCCGCAGGATTCTCGCCATGGTGCGCTATCCTCTCGCCATGTCCAAAAATTTTCGGTCGAATGACCGCGCTTACGGCCGGATCGGGACGGCCCCCAGCAAGGTCTTCAGGTCCTCATCCGCGAACTTGATCCCGAAGCCGAGGAAGAAGGTCCTCAGGTTTTTCTCGTCGTTTAGGATGTCGTCCACGCCGCCGGTGATGAAAAGGTTTTTCACGATATCATAGTTGCCGTACGCTTTCAAATGCGGGGGCTGGTCACCCTTCCGGGCGAAGTCGTAGGCGTCGATTCCCACCGAAAGCTTGTCCCTGATGACGTCGAAGTCCGCTCCCACGCCTCCGGTGTTCTCGAGCACGCCCCCGCGCAGCGTCAGCCTCGAAAAACGCTTCGCCACCTGGGCGCTGAGCTTCAGCTTGTTGCTGAAGGTGGTCCGCTGCTCAGTCGTTGTCACCCCGTTGATCGTCGAGGTGGTCTCGTCCGAACTCTCCCTCCCGCGGGGATCGTCGACGACTCCGAGGAGATAATACTTGTCGGCGGACGGCTGAAGCCGCAGGTTCACGTAATGCTTGTACTCGGAAGGCTTGGTCTGGTACTCGAGGCGGTAATCCAGGAACGTCTTGAGGGATTCGGTTTTCCTGACGTACCGGTTGATCCCTTCCAGGGTGTCGTTGAGCGAACCTATGGTGGTGTTGTCGGACACGAGCTTTCCGAGCGTTCCCTCTCCCCGCTCTATCCTCCCCATCACCTTTTCCGCAGAGGCCAGCGTGTTGTCGAGCTTCGTTGAGGCGGTGCTCAAGTTCGCGATGGCCACCTTGATGTTTTCCCGGTTCTCGCCGAAAACCCCGCTCACCTGCTCTCCCATCGCCTCGAGTTTTTTGGCAAGCTGGGGGGTCTCCTCCTTCAGCGTCTGCGAGAACGCCCGCAGGTTGGCGATCGTCGCCCGAACGTCCTCCTTGTTGGCGGATGCCATTTGCGAGAGGTCCGCGGACAAGCGGTCCACGTTGACCAGTATGCGGTTCAGCCGCTCCTCGTTCGCCGTGGAGACGTTCCTCAAGACCGCGCTCGCCTCGCGGACGTTCTTGAGGATTTCCGCGATGGCCTGCTTGCCCTCTTCGGTTCCTATCGTACTGGAAAGGGAATCGGTGAAGCGCTTGACGTCGTCCGCGATGAGGGATAGCTTTCGGACCATCTCGTCCAGGTTCACCGGCTGCTGCGTATTGGCGATCCGGCCGCCGGGAGGCAGCGTCTGGTCCGCCCGCTTCCCGGGCATGATCTCGACGTATTTCTCCCCCAACAGACCCTGGGTCTGGATCGACGCGACGGAATCGACGGGAATGCGGATACCGGAGTCGATGCGAAGGTCCAGCCTCGCGCGGTCGCCCACCAGGCGGATCTCCTCGACCTTTCCGATCGGGACCCCCGCCATCTTCACGTTCGCTTTCGGCTCGAGCCCGCCGGCATTCTCGAAATCCACGCTCAGCTTGTACCCCCGCTCCGCGATCCCTCCCCATTTGCTGACGCGGAACGTGAAGTACGTGAGGATCACCAGGCCAAGGACGACGAAGATCCCCACTTTGGCCTCTCTCGACATTACCGCTCCTCCTGGCCCCCGGTTTCGCCCGACCGGCGGACGAAGCGTATGAACTCTTCGTGTTCGGCCGTGATCGGCCCCTGCGCGCGTCCCTCCACGAACTGGGATACCACGGGATTGGCGCTGTGCCGGATTTCCTCCGGCGTCCCCACCTCGATGATCTTACCTTTATACAGCATCGCGATGTAATCCGCGATCTTGTAGGCCGAGGCCATGTCGTGGGTGATGGATATCGAGGTCACCCCGAGCGATTCCCGCAGCCGTATGATCAGTTCGTTTATGACGTCGGCCATTATGGGGTCGAGTCCCGTGGTCGGCTCGTCGTAAAGCAGGATCTCGGGCTCGGAAGCGATCGCGCGGGCAAGGCCGACGCGCTTTTTCATCCCGCCGGACAGCTCCGCCGGCATGAGACCCTGTATCCTCGAAAGCCCCACCATGGCGAGCTTTTCCTCCACGACGTTCCGGATCTGTCCCTCCGGGTATTTGTGCAGCCGCCGCAGGGAGAAGGCCACGTTGTCTTCCACGTTCATCGAGTCGAAGAGCGCCGCTCCCTGGAAAAGCATGCCGAATTTTTTACGGACCCGGACCAGCTCCCGCTCGTCCATCTTCGTAACGTCTTCGCCGTCGATCCTGATCTCGCCGGCGTCCGCCCGCAAAAGCCCCACGACGCACTTGATGAGGACCGATTTCCCGGTTCCGCTGCCGCCGATGACGACCGTGTTCTTCCCCGGGGGGATCGTCAGATCGAGGCCGTCGAGAACGACCTTCCTGCCGAACCTTTTCGACAGCCCACGGATTTCGATAGCCGGCACCCTCGACTCCTTAGAACATCAACGACGTCATGAAGTAGTCCGAAATGAGCACGACCATGGAAGATGCCACCACCGCCCGCGTAGTTGCCCTGCCGACCCCTTCGGCGCCCCCCTCCGCGATGAACCCGTTGTAGCAGGAGATGAGCGCTATGAGGAATCCGAACACCGCCGCCTTGACCAGCCCCGTGTAGATGTCCCTGAACTCGAGGTACTGGTAAGTCTTGTTGACGTATACGTAAGGGTTCGCCCCCAGCAGGTACACGGCGACGAAGTAGCCGCCGAGAATTCCGACCAGGTCCGCGAAGATGACCAGGACAGGCAGCACCGCCGTGGAGGCGACCACGCGCGGCACCACGAGATACTTGACCGGGTTGGTGGCCAGGGTCACCATCGCATCTATCTGCTCCGTGACCTTCATCGTTCCAAGCTCCGCGGCCATGGCCGCTCCGACGCGGCCGGAGACCATGAGTCCCGCGAACACCGGGCCCAGTTCCCGCGTTATGGAAAGCGCCACCACCGATCCGACGAAGCTCGTCGCCTGGAACCTCTGGAACCCCGACCAGCTCTGGAGAGCCAGCACCATCCCGGTGAAAGTCGCCGTCACGAGGACGACGGGCATCGAGCGTATCCCCACTTCCTCCATCTGCTTGATGATGTTCTTGAACTCCGAAGGTGGCCGGAGCAGCCAGCTCACGCACTGCAGAAAGAGCACGAAGACGTTTCCCAGGTCCTCGACCATGCGGTAGACCCGGGCGCCGAACCCTTCCAGGGCTGCGGCAAAACCGTTTTTCTTCGCCTCGTCAGCCAACGATCCGCCTCGGGATACGGCGTCCAACCTGGGTAAGGATCTCATAGGGAATGGTCCCGGAGATGCGGGCGAGATCGTCCGCGGTCTCCGCGCCCTCCCCCATGACCACGACATCCGTGCCGGGGCGAACGCCGTGGATCCCGGTCACGTCCAGCATCGTGTGATCCATGCACACCCTTCCTGCGACAGGCGCACGCTGCCCCATCACGGCCATCGACGCCTTTCCGGAGAAGGAACGCCGGTACCCGTCGGCGTAACCCAGCGGCACCACCGCGATCGTCCTTCGTTCGGGCCGGCGATAGGTGCGTCCATAGCTCACCGGGTGGTCCGGGGGAATCTCCTTCACCGACACGATCTTGGTCACCAGCCGCATCGGCGGCCGGAGACCGAGCCCGGCTCCCAGGCCTTCCGCGGGAAGGCTGCCGTACATCGCGATCCCGGGCCGGACCATGTCGAACGCATACTCGCGGAAGGAGAGTATTCCGGCGCTGTTCAGGGCGTGCACCGCAACGCCCTGCCCGAAAGCTTCCCGCACCGCCGTGATCCCGCGCGAAAAGATTTCCAGCTGCCCAAGTGTGAACTCGCGGTCCTCCTTCCCCTGCCCGTCCGCGGAGGAAAGGTGCGTCATCCATCCATCGACCCGCAGCTCCTTGCGGGATCGCACGGCATCGATCATCTTCGCACTCTCGCCGGGCAGGAAACCGAGCCGGCCCATGCCGGTATCGACCTTCAGGTGCAGGGAGAACGGCTTCCCCCGCTCCGCGGCGGTGCGCGCCAGATACGGGATCTGCTCCGGATCGAACAGGGCGGCGGAAAGGCCGTTGGCGTGCGCCTCTTCGGCCTGCGGCTCGTCCACTCCTCCCAGCACGACGACGGGGTTCCGGATGCCCGCCTGCCTCAGCTCCACACCCTCTTCCACCGTGGCGACCCCGAACATCCCGGCGCCTTCCTCGGCGAGCGCGCGGGACGCCGCCACGGCGCCGTGGCCGTACGCGTCCGCCTTCACGACGGCGAAAATGCCGGTGGTGGCTGGGAGGAGGGAACGGAGGATCCGGTAATTATGCCGGAGCGCCGAGAGGTTGATTTCAGCCGTCGTCGGCCTTGCCAACAGGAACACCTCGCGCACTGTAAAAACAGGAATGTATTTTAAAAAAGTCTACTCTACCGCCCCACTCCAAGTAAAGGCGGCGGAAGAAACGAGGCGCATCGGTTTGACATCGAACCGGGCCGGAGCGTATCATTTATACCCACAACCGCCTGGGGTGCCATTCGCTGAGAGCCCGGGGAAAGTCCCGGGCAACCCGTCGAACCTGATCCGGGTAATGCCGGCGCAGGGAGCTGGTTTCACGAACCGTGCCTGCCGGGCGCGGTTATTCCTTATTGCAAGATTCAAGGGGGCTTTTCGATGCTTCCGCGGAACGACATCCGGAACTCCGCCGCACTTCCCGTTGCGGCGGATGAAATATCGAGATTGCTCGCAGGAGCGCAACCGCTTCGCCGGAAGGAAGCGTTCGCGCTGCTCTCCTCCCTGTCTCCCCACCGGAGACTTCGCCACCACGAAGCGGCAAGGCTTCTTCTGACCGACGACATACTGGTATGGGAAACGGCCGCGGCGGCCGCCCGTGCGATGCGCGAGGAAGTGTTCGGGCGAAGGATCGTCCTGTTCGCCCCCCTCTACCTTTCAAACGAGTGCGGAAACAGCTGCCTCTACTGCGGCTTCCGGCGGGAAAACCGGGAGACGCGGCGGATCACCCTCTCGCCGCAGGCCGCCGCCGCCGAGGCGCGCTTCCTCGAAAGGAAAGGGTTCCACCGGCTGCTCCTTGTGACCGGCGAACATCCCGTGCGAACGCAGCCGGCCTACATCGCCGAAGTCCTTCGAGCGATCTACAGGGAAACCGGCATGCGCATCCTTCACGTGAACGCCGCACCCATGCACGTGGACGATCTCCGCGCGATCAAGGAAGCAGGCGCGGGAGTTTTCCAGGTATTCCAGGAGACGTATCATCCGGAAACCTATGCAGCCATGCATCCGTCCGGGGCGAAATCGGACTACGCCTGGCGTCTTACCTGCATGGACCGTGCGATCGCGGCCGGGTTCGGCGACGTCGGGATCGGAGCGCTCCTCGGTCTCTACGATTACCGGTTCGAGGTTCTCTCCGTCATCCGGCACGCGGAGCACCTTTTTGAATCGTTCGGGACATTCCCGCATACGATCTCGGTTCCGCGATTCAAGCATGCTTTCGGTTCTCCGCTCACGGGTGCGCCCCGCCCGGTTTCGGACGCCGAGTTCGAGAGGATCGTCATCGTCTATCGCCTGGCTGTTCCTTCGGCAGGGGTCGTCGTGACGACCCGCGAGCCCGCTTCCCTGCGCGAGCGGACGCTTGACATCGGCGCATCACAGATCAGTGCGGGATCGAAAACCGATCCCGGGGGGTACAGCGAGGGCGTCCGGCGTCAAGAAGCGGAGCAGTTCGAGGTGGACGACGTGCGGCCGATGGAGGATATCGTTCGAATGGTGCTCGCGCGCGGATACCTCCCATCCCTTTGCACAAGCTGCTACCGGCGGCAGCGCACCGGAGACACGTTCACGGAAATGGCGGTGGACGGGCACATCCGGGAATTCTGCCTCCCCAACGCGCTGCTTTCGATCGCGGAGTTCGCGCTTTCCACGGAAGACGTCGCGCTGCGGGAAGAATGCCTTGCCGCGGTCCGGGAAGCGAAGATGGAGATGGAAGGATCGGCGCTGCTGTCCGAGTTCGAGCGAAAGCTTGCGATGACGCTTGAAGGCGGAAGGGACCATCATTTTTGAAGTCAGGACGGAAACCGATGGAGATCCTCGTCAATGGGGAATGCCGGAATATCGGTGAAGGCGCCACCGTGCTTTCTCTTCTGCGCGAGTTCTCGCTGCCGGAATCCAGGGTGGCGGTGGAGCGCAACCGCGCCCTCGTAAGAAAAGCCGATTTCGGAAGCACGGAGCTCGCCGAGGGAGACCGGATCGAGATAGTCACATTCGTAGGAGGTGGATAACGATGGATACGCCGCTTTCGATCGCGGGAAAAACGTTCCGGTCACGGCTTCTCGTCGGGACGGGAAAATATCCCGACTACCCGACGATGGTAAGGGCGCTGGAGGCCTCCGGCGCGGATATCGTAACGGTGGCGGTGCGGCGGGTCAACCTGGACCGGAGCATGGAATCGCTGCTCGACCACGTAGACCCGAAACGATACACCCTCCTGCCGAACACGGCAGCCTGCTACACCGCGGACGACGCCATACGCACCTGCCTGCTCGCCCGTGAGGCCGGCATGTCGAACATGGTGAAGCTCGAAGTGATCGGCGACGAGAAGACCCTTTTCCCGGACACCGAAGGGCTTCTCTCGGCGGCGAAGGTCCTCGTGAAGGAAGGGTTCGTCGTCCTGCCATATACGAACGACGATCCCATCATGGCGAAGAAGCTGGAAGACGCGGGCTGCGCGGCCGTAATGCCGCTTGCTGCCCCGATCGGCTCGGGCCTCGGGATCCGCAATCCGTTCAACCTCCGGATCCTCATCGACGCCGTCAAGGTGCCGGTTATCGTCGACGCCGGCGTGGGGACTGCTTCCGACGCCGCCGTGGCGATGGAGCTCGGCAGCGACGGGGTACTGATGAACACCGGGATCGCGGGCGCGAAGGACCCGGTGACCATGGCGGAGGCGATGCGGGAGGCGGTATCCGCAGGGCGCAAGGCGTTTCTCGCGGGCCGGATCCCAAGGAAGCTGTACGCGACGGCCTCGTCGCCCCTGGACGGAACTTTCTTCTGACCGGCGGAGCATCCGTTGAAGGTCGATTTCCGCGTATACCTCATCACGGACCGGAAACTGGCTTCCGGCGGGGATATTGCGGGAACGGTCGAAAAGGCGCTGGAGGGAGGCGTACGCGCCGTTCAATTGCGCGAGAAGGACTTGCCGGGGAAGGAGCTGTTCCGCCTCGCGGAAAAGCTGCGCGCCTCCACGGCGCGGTACGGGGCGAAGCTCCTGGTGAACGACAGGGCCGACGTCGCGAAGTCGGTCGGAGCGGACGGCGTCCACCTGGGAGTATTTTCGATCACACCGCGCGAAGCAAGGAGCCTGCTCGGCAAGGAGTCCCTCATCGGCTGCTCGGCCCATAGTCTTGAGGAACTGCGGGGAGCGGAAGAAGAAGGAGCGGATTTCGCGACATTCGGGCCGGTTTACGCAACGCCCTCGAAGGCGGCGTTCGGCCGCCCGCTGGGCGTCGCGGCGCTTGCGGAGGCATGCGGTAAGGCCCGCATCCCGGTATTCGCGCTGGGAGGAGTGGCCGCGCACAACGCGGCGGAGGTCGCGCGTGCCGGGTGTTTCGGAATCGCGCTTATATCCGGTATCGTCGCGGCGGCGGACCCGCGGGCGGCGGCAAGGGAACTCACGGAGCGCTTCGCCTGAAGGCGGAGACCTGAAGGCAGCGGAAACGGAACGCAGCGGAAAAGGAAGGTGCGCCATGACGTTGCTGCATCGGGCAAGGACGGGGGGGATTCCCGCGGAAATTGCGAAAGCCGCCGCGGAGGAAAGGATCGCGCCGGAAAGGATGAACGAGCTGGTGGCGGCCGGCAGGGCGGTCATCCCGCGGAACCGCAAGCGGCGCGACATCCGGCCCGTGGCCATCGGCGAAGGGCTGCGCGTCAAGATCAACGCGAACGTGGGGACCTCGCGCGACCGGGCCGACATATCCGCCGAGCTTGAAAAAACCCGCGTCGCCGTCGCCGCAGGCGCGGATGCCGTCATGGACCTTTCCACCGGCGGCCCGATCGACGGGATCCGGAAGGCCATCCTCGCCGAATGCCCCGTCCCGGTGGGGACCGTACCGGTCTACCAGGCAGCCGCAGATGCAGCCTCACGCGGGAAATCCTGGGTCGAACTTTCCCCCGAAGATTTCTTCGACGGAATACTGAAGCAGGCGGAGGACGGCGTCGACTTCATGACGGTCCACTGCGGAGTCACGAGGGAGGCGCTGTCGCGCCTTGTCCGCGAGGGGCGACGGCTTGACATCGTCAGCCGCGGGGGATCGCTCCTGGCCGAATGGATGGAATTCAACGGCGCAGAGAACCCGTTCTTCGAGCATTACGACCGGCTGCTGGACATCTGCCGTGAATACGACATCACGATTTCCCTGGGCGACGGCCTCCGTCCCGGATGCCTTGCGGACGCCACCGACCGCGCCCAGGTGCACGAGCTGATCGTTCTGGGGGAACTCACGGAACGCGCATGGAAACGCGACGTTCAGGTTATGATCGAAGGGCCGGGCCACGTGCCGCTGCACCAGATCGCCGCCAACGTGCAACTCCAGAAACGCCTCTGCCACGGCGCCCCCTTCTACGTCCTGGGGCCGCTGGTTACCGACATCGCTCCTGGTTACGACCACATAACTTCCGCAATCGGCGGGGCGATCGCCGCATGGAACGGGGCGGATTTCCTCTGCTACGTCACACCTTCCGAGCACCTGCGCCTCCCCTCGGTGGAGGACGTCCGGACCGGCGTGATCGCATCCCGCATCGCGGCCCATGCCGCGGACATCGCCCGCGGGATTCCCGGTGCCATGGAGAGGGACAACATGATGGCGGATGCCCGCCGCCGGCTGGACTGGAAGGCGCAGATCGAGCTCTCCCTCGACCCGGAAACGGCGAGAGGGATGAGGTCGGGGAGTCTTCCGACGGTCGACGAGGCAGTCTGCACGATGTGCGCGGACCTGTGCGCCATAAAAACGTCGCAAAAAGCCATACGGCGCGCGTAACCCGCGTTGCAGGTTCCACCGGCGTGGCGCGCGCCCTTGCCCAGCGCGGCCTCGAGACAGGAGAAAGCTGCGTCGAAGGGAGGACATTCCTCCCGTATCTGCCCAGCGCGCGGAAACGCGAGACCTTCCTCCGTCTCCTCCATTCCTACGCCTTCCGGCTTTTCCTGCGCGATATCCTGGTTCTGCGGAACCGGTATCTTCCCGAGCGGCTCGGGCCCTTTTTCTCGCCCGAATCAGTGGAGGAAATGGCTTGGGAAGTGGAGCGCCTCGGGTTCATGAAGCGGGGAAGGTCCGGCACGGTCCGCCTTCTCGCGGAATCCGTGACCGACTTCGGCGACACCTTCGAATGGTTCGTGGCCGAAATCCTGCGGCGGGAGTTCCGGGCGGAGCCGCTCTGGGGTGTGACGATTCCAGGCCTCTCCTGCGGCGGGGACTTCGACGTCCTTGCGCTCCTCTCGGGGAAACTGCTTTACGTCGAGACCAAGACGTCTCCGCCCAAGCATATCGAGCTGAAGGAGGTCCGCGCCTTCGTCCGGCGCGTCGGGATGCTCTCGCCCGACTTCGCCATACTTCTCGTGGACACGCACCTCCGCATGAAAGACAAGCTCGTGCCGCTGCTCTCGGAGGCGCTGCGGGAAGAAGGTGTCGAGGACGCGGACATGGACCGGATAGAGAAGGAAACGTTCGGATGGAAAGGAAGGCTCTATCTGACCAACTCGAAGCGGGACATCGCCGGAAACCTCTCCCTGTGCCTGCGCGACTACTTCCTTGACCGCTTCTTCGATTGATCCGCCGGGACGGATTCCGTTCCGCTCCTTCCGCCCTTCTCCGGCGGACGCGCTTCCCCGGGTCCGATCTTCTCGCGGAACGACTCGCGGATCCTTTCGGGAAATGTCTTCTCCAGCCACCCCGCGGCTACCAGCGCGTGGGGAGCCAGCTTCGAGCTTTTCAGAAGCGAAGCGTCCCGCGGCAGCAGGACGACGAGCACGAAGACCAGCAGTACGGATACAAGCGACCCTTTTACCGCGCCCGCCAGGCCCCCCAGGAACCGGTCCGTGCCCGACAGCTTGCTGGCGCGGACCCAGCGTTCCACGAGTAGACCGATCAGCCGGACGGCGATGTAAACGGCCAGGAGCGCGATGAGGTACGCGACGATGCCGGCATGCGGAAAGTCGAGACGTAGAAGCTTCTGCGCCCACCCGTTGTATTTGACGGCAAGAATGTGTCCGAGAACGAGCCCCGTAAGGGAGGCCGCCTGACGGACGAATCCTCGCATCAGGCCGAAGAGCGCGAGGACGACGCACAACGCAACTATGCCGAGGTCGAGCGGATTCATCGGCCCCACTCTACATTAAGACCGAACGGCTTTCCAGCGTGTGGAGGTACGGAAAAAGAGACGGCGGAGTCAGTTGTCCCTGCCCATGGCTTTCGACACGACGCGGGAGAGCTGCTCCAGGCGGTAGGGTTTCTGGATGAACCCCGAAATCCCTTCATCGATGATCTCCTGAACGGCCCCGTCCAGGCTGAAGCCGGTGGAAAGAATTGCCCGCACGCCTGGGTTGATCGCCTTTATCTCCCGGAAGCAGTCGCGCCCGCCCAGGTTCGGCATGATCATGTCGATGATGACGAGATCGATATCGCGCCCGTTTCTCCGGTAGTGTTCCACACCTTCCCTGCCGTCCGTGGCCGTGCTGACCATGTAGCCAAGCGTCTGAAGCATCGCGCTGCACACTTCCCTGACTGTCTCCTGGTCGTCGATCAGCAGGACCCTTCCCCTTCCTGCCTCCACGCTTCCGGATTGTGAAAGAGCTGCAGCTTCGGACTTCCCGGTTCCTTCGGCAAGCGGCAGGAAGATCCGGAAGTGTGTGCCGGCGCCGACCTTGCTCTCCACCTCGACGTGCCCCCCGTGGTTCTTCACGATGCCGAATACCATCGCAAGTCCCAGTCCCGTCCCTTTCCCCTGCTCCTTAGTCGTATAGAACGGGTCGAAAATCTTTTCGAGGTTGCCCGCGGGGATCCCCTTGCCGGTATCGGAAAGGTCTATCCTTGCGTAGTTGCCCTGCGCGAGGCCCGCGTGGCTTCCTGTGCCCGCCTCGTCGAAACGGACGATGTTCGTGGAAAACGTCAGGACCCCGCCTTCCGGCATCGCGTCGCGGGCGTTGACGGCCATGTTCATGAACATCTGCTGCATCTGCGTCGGGTCGCCGAGGATCGTGACGTCGTCCCCGGTGAAGATTTTGAGAATCCTGATGCGCCGATCCATCGTCCGCTCGAGGATGTTCGCGACGTCCTCGATCGTCCGATGGATGTTCACCGGTACGGCCAGGTTCTTCCCCCTTCTCGCGAACCCGAGGAGCTGCGCCGTAAGCTGGGAAGCGCGGTCGGCGGCATCCTGGATCACGTTGGCGGCCTTGAGTACTTCGCTCCCCGGTTTTGCCTTGATCTTGAGCAGGTTGGCGTAGCCGAGTATCCCCGTCAGAAGGTTGTTGAAATCGTGCGCGATGCCTCCTGCAAGGCTGCCGATCGCCTCCATTTTCTGGGACTGCAGCAGTTCCGATTCCAGAAAACGGCTCATCTCCTGGGCCTCGACGCGCTTCGTGATGTCCCGCGCGGAGACGCAGTTGTATTCCCTTCCGCCGAATTCGAGGTAATTGACGGTGACCTCGACCGGAATGATCCGGTCGTCCTTCGTTCTGTGGCGGGACTCGATCGTATAGGACTGCCTTTTTCGCAGATCCTCCCAATGGACCGCCCACTTTTCCTCCGGGAATTCCGGATTTATCTGGTGGATCGTCATGGAAAGCAGCTCGTCCCGCGTGTACCCCAGGACCCTGCATGCCTGATCGTTGACGTAAATAAGGCGCCCGTCGGGGCCCATCCAGTATGCCGCGTCGCCCGCCCGGTCCACGGCGAACTGCATGAGCCGTAGCGCCTCTTCGGACTTCTTGCGGTTCGTGATGTCCAGGAGAAGTCCGTCGACGTAGGCGAATTCCCCGCATTCGTCGTAGACGAGCTGGCGGCGGTCCGCAAGCCACCGGATGTTTCCGTCCCTGTGCCGGATCCTGTACTCGACGCGGAGCACCTTCTCGCCCCTGCCGACGGCTTCCCGGAAGGTTTGCTTGACTCCTTCAAGGTCGTCCGGATGGATGAAGTCGCGCCATCGGACCGTCCTGTTCAGGAAATCTTTTGCCGGATGGCCGGTAAGCCGGACGATATCGGCCCCCGCGAGGGTGAGGGTCCAATCCCGCAATCCCCGATACACCACACCCGGCACATTATCCATCAGGGACAGCAACCTGCTCGACAGCTCCTGCTGCATTTCGAACAGCCGTGTGTGCCGGATCGCGACGGAAATCTGTTTCGCCACCGCTTCCGCCGTGCCTATTTCGTCCTCGGTCCAGGCATGGGGCTCGTCGCTGTCGAGATACAGGATGCCGACCAGGTCTTCGTGGACCCTCAGCGGAACGCCGATGTACGCACCCAGGCGGACACGCTCGGCCGTTTCTTTCCATTCCGCATGGTGCGGCGACTGCCGGATGTCGTCGATGACGAGAGCCGATCCTTTTTCATAGGTTTCCCGCGAATCGGAGGGACGCAGGGACCAGGGAAAGAACGGATCGGAGGAAGGAAACCCCTGAGCGCAATTTTCCACGAGCTTGTCGGGGTTCCCGAAGAGACGGATAACGCAGCGCGGCAGCTCCAGCAATCCGCGGACGTCCTGCGCCGCCGCATCGAGCAGGGCTTCGACACCCGCTTCCCCGAGCGCGGAGGCGCCGATCCGTTTGAGTAGCTCGAGCCTTTGAGACTGGACCTTTTTTTGCGAGAGACGCAGGTCCTCCCGGCTCTGCTCGATGAGTCGGTTCGCCCGCCGGATCATCATGCACAGGAGGACATACAGGATACCTAACCCGGCAAGGAGCGTCCCGATGATAGCAACGACGTTGGGTTCACGAAGCAGGCCGAGAATAAAACATAAGGCGACCGTTACGGCGAACATTACTGCGCCGCACATTCCAGACAACCTGTGTAACGGACGCATGGCACCCCCGCACCGTTTCCGGCCGCTCGATATGTCTTTTCGGCAAGTGATTGAAAAATCCTTAAGGAATAATGGTAAAAATAAGAAGCGGTTGGCTTTCGAAAGTCCTTAGTGTATAAAGGATTTTACGCCGGAGTGGTGGAACTGGCAGACGCGCGGGACTCAAAATCCCGTGACCGCAAGGTCATGAGGGTTCGACCCCCTCCTCCGGCACCATTTATTCGCTCGTCGCATGGTGCATGACCGGAGGGGGGCGAACGCGAGCCCGCCGCCGAACGATTAGTGAGGAAAAGCCCGACCTTGTGGAGGGCGACAGGCGGGCGAGCCGCCGCAGGGGCCGATCGCGTGATCGCGGAGGCTGATCGGTCGACCCCCTCCTCCGGCACCACTCTCCTGATTATTGCTTATGGAGGCGGATCAGCAGTTCCTGGTGGGGAGTCACGCTGGATTCCTCCCCCCGTACCTGCCGGTAGAAGGGGCATGTAAAACAGTTCTCCATCTTTTTCGCGAACGTTCCGCTGACCTCTCCTTTGCATAACGTTCCGGCCACGACCCAACATCCGCGGCCGCCGTTCAATCCGCCATGTATGCCGTTCAGGCGAATCTCCTTCGCCGCGGGACACAAGTGGCCGTTAGATCCTCCAGGACCCCGCCCGCACTGCATCACTTCCCAACAGTTCTTCTTCTCCCCCATTCCCTGCCCCGTCATTCGATCGAAACCTGCGCCGGTCCCCATACCGATATGTATATCGCGCATTTCGGTCGAATTCTTTAATTCGTTGCATAGCCGATACTCTCTTGAACGACGGCTCCAATAAGTCCATAATTTTTTTCATCCGTGTCAGGGGATGCGCCATTTCGGCCGCCAGCCGAAGAAAACAGGAAGGACGGCAATCGATGAAAATCGCGATCCAACCCGCTACGCCCTCGCAGAGGAGGGCAAAACCGGCGGACGAATCGTCGCTGGGATTCGGGAAGATCTTCTCCGACCACATGTTCCTCATGGAATACGGACAGGAACACGGCTGGAGGAATGCCCGCATCGTGCCGTACGGGCCGATAACCCTTGATCCTGCGGCGATGGTGTTCCATTACGGCCAGGAAATTTTCGAGGGGCTCAAGGCATACCGGGGGGCGGGAGGCGGGATCTGCCTTTTTCGACCCTTGATGAATTTCGAGCGGATGAACCGGTCGGCATCGAGGCTCTGCATGCAGGAGGTCCCGCCGGAAGTCCAACTCCAGGCGGTTTCCGAACTGTTGCGCGTGGATCGCGACTGGATTCCCGTTTCCAGAGGAACTTCGCTGTACATCCGTCCCACCATGATCGCGATCGAGCCGGGGCTCGGCGTGCGTCCGTCGGCGGAGTATCTGTATTTCATCATCACGGGACCCGTCGGCAACTACTACGCGCGCGGGTTCGAACCGGTCCGCATCCTGGTCGAGCAGAGCTTCGTCAGGGCTGCGGTCGGCGGGGTGGGTGAAGCAAAGACCGGCGGAAATTACGCCGCAAGCCTCCTCGCCGCCCGGACGGCGAAGGAAAAGGGTTTCGATCAGGTGCTTTGGCTCGACGGCAGCCGGAGGGAATTCGTCGAGGAAGTCGGCACCATGAACATCTTCTTCGTTTTCGGCGACGAGATCGCCACACCTCCCCTTTCGGGGTCGATCCTTCCAGGCGTCACGCGCGATTCCGTCCTTCGCATCGCGAGCGACTGGGGATTCGAAGTGTCGGAGCGTCCGGTTTCCATCGAGGAAGTTCGCAGGGGCGCCGGTAACGGATCGCTGCGCGAGGCCTTCGGTACGGGCACAGCCGCTGTCATATCTCCCGTCGGCGCTTTAAGCTATAAGGAGGAAGAGATCTCCGTCAACGGTGGCCGGATCGGCGAGCTATCCCAAAAGCTCCAGAATGAAATCATGGGAATCCAGTACGGCGAGATTCCGGACCGGTATGGCTGGATAAACAAAGTGGAGTAGGAATTCCAAATGTTTCGAAATAACCACATGCAATGAGTGATTTCACCAACTCACAACGCCAGTAAATTTTCCTGCTAACTTTAACATATCGATTATTAACGTGTTTTCATTTATGTTAAATTTGGCATTCCTATTGCTGTAGAATAAATATGTAGCGGAACCGTTGCGTCTTGACGCAGCGTTTCCCTGCCCTTAGCCGGAGGGTTATACCCCACCCCAAAAATAACCCTCCGGCACCCCCTCCTATCATTATCAAGAACCATCATCGTTCAGTCGGATCCGTGGGGTGCTTCAAACCGAGTTTTCTCAGTATGTCTTCTCTTGTCATTCCCGAAACACGCACGATCTTGTTGCGGCCGGTTCCGCCTGACACTATCTCCACGTACCTGCGCGGGACGTCCAGAATTCTCGAAAGAAAGCGCACAAGCGCTTCATTGGCCCTGTTCTCCACGGGAGGCGCGGTCAAGCGGACTCGAATCGTTCCTTCGGCAAACCCCGCCACTTCTTCCTTCGAAGAGCGGGGAAGCACTCGGACGGAGAGCGTCGTCGAAGCGGCGCCCTGCAGGCTTTCCGCCCCCCCGCGTATTTTCACGTCAGGGGATCCGCAGGGCCAGGTCGAGGAGCGTTTTCACGAGAAAGTGCTGGAGGAAAAGGATGGCCAGGATCGCCACCATAGGCGAGAAGTCTATGCTGCCGGCCATCAGCGGGAACTTACGGCGCAGGAAGGACAAGACAGGCTCCGTGATCGAGTAGAGCGCACGGACGATGGGATTGTACGGATCCGGGTTGACCCAGGAGAGCACGGCCCGTATAACGAGCACCCACATATAGGCCCAAAGCACGTAATCCAGGATCGTGGCCACCGCAACGATCAGGTTCTTCATGACGAACATAGCATTCCCCTCACGTCGAGAGTTCCTTGCAGCGCTGCCAGGCGGCGAACACCGCGTCCATCACCGTCCCGCGGAAGGCCCCCCGCTCCAGCGCAGCGACCCCCGCCGCCGTGGTTCCTCCCGGCGAGGTGACCATGTCCTTAAGTTCCCCCGGATGCTTTCCCGATTCCCGCACCATCCGCGCCGCACCTTCCACGGTGGCGGCCGCGAGCCGCAAGGCCTCTTCCCGTCCCATGCCGCTGCGGACCGCTCCGTCGGCCAGCGCTTCGATGAACAGGAAGGCGTAGGCAGGTCCGGAACCCGACAGCGCGGTCACGACGTCAAGGAGATCCTCCCGCCCGAACTCGGCCACGATGCCGAAGGAAGAAAAGATTTTCCGCGCCCACTCCTTCTGCGCGGCAGTCACTCCGTCTGCGAAGTATAGCCCCGTGCTCCCCATTCCTGCCTGCGCCGGGGTGTTCGGCATCGCTCTGACGATGCGGGCGTTTTCGAGCGTGGAGAGGAACACACCCGTTTTTACCCCGGCCGCGATCGACACGAACAACTTCCCCATCCCGCCGTCCTTCGGCATCTTTCGCAGCACATCCGGAACGACCTGCGGTTTCACGGAGAATACTATCGTCCCGCACTTTCCGACAAGGTCCGCAAGGGAAGCTGAAACGGAAACGCCGTACATTCTGGAAAGCTCCGACATTCGCTTCGGACGCACGTCATGGACAAAGATGCCCCGGGAGGGCAGCAGTTTCGCGCCGACCATTCCCCTGATCATCGCCTCCGCCATGTTCCCGGCGCCGATGAACCCTACCTTTTTCATCGTTCCCTCCGCGAGCGGATCCCGAAGATGGCGGTGCCGATCCGGACCATCGTCGCCCCCTCCTCTATCGCCGCCTCGAAATCGTTCGACATCCCCATCGACAGCTCCATCCTCTCCCCTTCCATTCCGCAGTTGGAAGCATACCGGTCCCGCAGCTCCCTCAGACGAACGAACCGCGGCCTGCTTTCCCCGGGGTCATCCGTCAGCGGCGGTATGGCCATGAGCCCCCTAACATGGATACCCGGCAACCCCGCTGCCGATGCAAGCAGGAACGGCAGCTCGACCGGTGATACGCCCCCTTTGCTCTCTTCACCCCCGAGGTTGACCTCGATGAGCACCGGCATTGTCTTGCCTGCTTCCTCACACCTGCGGGAGATCTCGGACAGCGCCCGGTTCGAATCGACCGTCTGGATCCATCCGAACAGGGAAACCGCTTTCTTGACCTTGTTCCCCTGGAGCTTCCCGATGAAGTGCCACTCCGCCTCGGGGAACACACGGATCTTTTCTTCCGCCTCCTGGACGTAGTTCTCGCCGAAGACAGTAAGGCCCGCTTCGTACGCCTCGGCGATCCGTTCGACCGGCTGGGTTTTCGACACCGCCACCAGCCGCACCGATTCCGGGGAACGCCCGGACCGGGACGCTGCCCGCGCTATCCGCTCCAGGACGGCTTCCACGCGTTCCTTTATCGTCTCTTCCATGCATTATCCCGCAAGCTCGTACCAGCCGGAACCGCTTCGGGCAACGGAGAGTATGCGCGCCCGCTGAAGCATCGCAAGCGTTTGAGTCATCGGGAGTCCGACCACGTTCGTGAAGGAGCCGGCGATCCTTTCTATCAGGAGGTTCCCCGCCCCCTGCGCGGCGTATGCGCCCGCCTTGTCGTCGCACTCACCCGTTCGCGTATACGCGGCGATCTCCCGGCCCGTCAGCGGGCGAAACCGCACCCTCGTTGTCACGCAGGTCTCATCCATATATCCACGCCGCTCCTGCACAAGGCACGCAGCCGTATGCACCCGGTGCTCCCGTCCCGCGAGCAGCGAAAGCATCCGGTGCGCCTCCCGCCGGTCCGTGGGCTTCCCGAGAAGCCGCCCCCCGACAACGACCACGGTATCCGCCGAAATGACGAACGCATCGGGGTGGCGGGAGGAAACCTCCTCCCCCTTCTCCCGGGCTGCCCGCCGCACGAACCGGAGCGGTGCCTCTCCCGGGCGAGGTATCTCTTCGATGCGGGAAGGAATCACCCGGAAGGGGACGCCTATTGACCGCATCAGCTCCCTTCGTCGCGGGGAAGCGGAGGCCAGTATCAAGCATGTCTCGGGAGCCACGGAGAAACATTATAGCGGGAAGTTCGGCGACAGGCATCATTCCTTGACCCCCCGGAGGGCCTGTGCTACAAAGGGATGCCAAGAGAGGTGGGGATGAGCCTCAAAACCGTTACCGTTCGTACGGAAAGTGCGCAGCAGCTCGTGGATATTACTGCGACCGTTCGACACGTGGTTCGTGAAAGCGGCGTCGCGCGCGGCACATGCACGATTTTCATCCCCCACACCACCGCCGCGGTGACCTTAAACGAGAACGCCGATCCGAACGTCCGTCGGGACATTATCAATATCCTCGAAGCGCTGGCCCCGTCCCATGGAAATTATCTGCACACCGAAGGAAACGCCCACGCCCACGCGAAGGCCAGCCTGGTTGGATCGTCCGTCTCGGTATTCATAGAGGCCGGCCAGCTGGTTCTTGGAACGTGGCAGGCGATCTTTCTATGCGAGTTCGACGGACCGCGGACCCGCAACATCCTGATCCGCGCATCACAGGAGTAAATTCGCTACTCTCCCCTCGAGCGAACCGGAAAATTGCCGGTCTGCCTGCCGCCGCTATCTCTTTTCCTGCTTACGCACATGAATGCGGAATACGCGCCTCATGCCGGAAGGGTTCGCCGCCGAACAAAGCGTCGTTCCAGGGCCAGTAGCCTCGAACGCCAGGCCGTCCGGCGTATCGACGGGCGCGGCGACTTTCAGATCGTCGCAGATCGGGCCGGTCGCCGGGCAGACCAACTGTCCGGAAAGGCAGATCTTGAATGTTTCGCCCAACTTAAGGACGACCGGGTAAGGTTCATCGGACGATGGTCTTGTTTCCTGCGCATCGCACGCCATAGCGGCGAAAAAGATCAGAAACGCCGCCGCAGCGATCGTCGTTTTCATTCGGCATCCCTCCTTCTCTCACGATGACCCGCCATGGCGCGTCAACGATAGAAATATGGATGGTTCACGCAGGCGCCCGGCTTCGGACGATGGTCAAGGCGCATATTCAGGAAGACGATAAAACCGGGCGGCGTTGGACAGAAGCGTCCTTTCCGCGTCACCGTCTCCGAGCGATTTGAAGATCAGTTCGATATCGCCGGCCTGGAAGGGACGCGGCGCCCTCGTCGACGGCAGGTCGGTCCCGAACATGAGGGCATGCGGATTCGCGGCATGGATGGCACGAAGGGCATCGCCAACCGGAAAATCGACGCGACCGAACCCCGTGGCCTTGACGTGAACGCCTTTTTCCGCCAGTCGAAGTAATGCGGGGAAGCCCTCTTTCGACAGCCCCAGATGGTCTATACTGACGGCCGGCAGACGCAGCAAAGGCCCCTGTAATCCCGGAAGTTCGCGGGAATCCACGTACAGTTCCACATGCCAGCGGGCAAGATCGAAGATCCGCTTCGCGAACGACTCGAGGTGCTCGACCGACTCGGAGCCGCCGCGCTTCAGGTTGAACCGGACCGCTCTCACGCCTTTTTCGTCGAGGCGAAGGATTTCCGCGTCGGAAACCGATACCGGCAACTGCGTTACGCCGACGAACGTAGGGCCAAGACGCGCGAGCGCATCTACAAGATACCCCTGATCGAAAGCCTGGAAGGATCCGGAAACGACCGCGCCGCCGGTAACGCCCAGCGGACGCACGGCCTTGCGGTAATCGACGACGGTGAACGGTTCGGGCAGATATCCCCTGTTCGGCACAAGCGGGAACGCCGGGTCGATGATGTGCAGGTGGGAGTCGAATATTTGCCGGTTTATCACTCTCATTCACCTGCGCGATGGCGGTGCGTCCCTCTTATTTCGAAGCAACTCCCTTGAAAAAAGTGTATACGAACGTCCCGCCTTCCTCCGTAGTTCCGAACAAGTCCCTTATTCCCCGGTCCCATTTTTCCACTTCGATCAGACCTGCACGTATCGCCTGCTCCCTGACTCCTTCGACCATCGCGATAAAAGTGTTTTTCGTAAAACCCTCGACAAGGTCAGGCTTGCTTGAATCCACATAAATCATTCGGGGAGATACGCTTATCTCGTGGTATCGCGATTCCTTCAACAACGGATACAGCTGTCTTCCTATAAGTGAATTCCCGCCCATTCCGGCCTGTATGTCTATCAAACACCGGATCGTTTCCCTCGCGAGAGCGCTGTCGGGATGGAAGTACGTGGAACCGTGATCTCCCTCTATCACGGTGATCGTCCCCCCCTTTCTCAAGACCCTTCGCAGGCAAAGCAACGCATCTACCGGGTTCGGCAGATGCTCGAGAAGAAAGCAGACGAATACATGATCGAAGCTTTCATCACCGAACGGCAAGTGGAATATATCGCTTTGGAGGAATGTAACGTTCGTGATGCCCTGCGAAGAAAGGCGCTCGTTCGCTGCGCGAAGCGAATCCTCCGATAAATCCACGGAGGTAATCGACGCGTCCGGGTTATTGCGCGCCAACAGGACCGTCTGCGCGCCGATGCCGCACCCCGCTTCGAGCACACTGCTTCCCGACGGATACACCGTGTCCGAATGCAGCTTGTCCGCCAGAGTCGTGGCCTGGTCGATAAGTCTCAGGCTTTCCCTCGGCGTGTAGCCATGCACGTATTTCTCGCTCATTCGGGATTCGCTTTCTGCGATATCGTTCGATAACGCCCGTGGCTCCGGCCACGATTCGGACCGGCGTCTTAAGGCTTGCCGATCGCCGCCGGCAAGCGAACGTCAGGCGATGAACAAATCGTTTTTCGCACGCACCTTCGAATGCGACACGAATGCCGCCGCCAGCAGTGGATTGGCGACAGCCTTGGGCAGCCCTATATCATCCAGAACCCGCAGGCACAATTCCATAGGGGCCAATCCTGGAACCGCGACCTTCGAAACCGCGTCGTAAATCCGCCGCAAATATTCCAGGCTTGAACGAAAAAGCATGTCGATCTTTTCTCCCTGTCGGGGATCGTCCCAGGAGGCAAGCAGATACCTGGTTCCCTCGAGATTCATAAGAATTTTTATGGACCTGACCGTTGATTCGACATCCTCATAGATCGGGATATCGCCGGGAACCGGAATAGCATCCCCCGTAAACAGAATCCCCTCCGGTTGCAGGCGAAGAGAGATCGAACCCTTCGAATGCCCGGGGGTATGAAAAACATCGACCAAAATGTTTTCGTCCATCTCGAACTTTTCCCCAGCTTCCAATAATCGATCAACGGTTACGGAACCGCCGACGAGGGCGTCGAAACCGGGAACGGGTCGTTCCTTCGCTTGCAGTTCGACATTTTCGATCCACGATTTTTCGTATTGGTGGGCATGGACCGAACATCCCGTCGCTTCCTTGACGGCGCGCGCGGCTCCGATGTGATCGGGGTGGGAATGAGTGAGGAGCAAGCAGGATATATCTTCGGGATCCCGCCCCTCTTTCCGAATGTACTCGAATATTGCGCGCTCCGAATTCGCAACACCGCTGTCGACAAGGATTATTCGCTTCCCGAAGATTACATACACATAAACGTACCTGTCTATCTTGACGCCTGCCGGCGTCGTCACCTGAAACGGTAATTTCAATGCATGGACGCGTTCAGTTATCCGCATGGATTGTCCTCCGGTTCGGGCCGTGGGCCACCGCTTGACGCACCGTCCTGGTTATGCGCTCCCGGGTCCCGACCAGTACGGCCGACATCTGCAATCGGTTGCCCGATCTTTATATCACAGGCTACCTGACCTTGGCCGTTGCAGGACGGCGCCGATCGGATTCTTCCCGTTCTCCCTCATATTTTTCGCAAGACATCATAGCCTGTTCTGCGGTCGCGCCGCCGCGCCAGCTCGCTCGAGTAATGCTTGCCGAGTTCGCCCGCATGATCCGCCATCCAGTCGGTGAAGCGAGTCGGTCCGGCCGGAGATGAGCTTGTATACAACCGGTTCGCCATGAGACCCCGAATCTCCTCCATGGTAATCACAACGTCTCCGACCACTGCCCCGACGAGACGGCCGATAAGATATACCAGCTGCGGCGGTACGTTAATCAACGATTTTTTCTTTCCGATTGCGCATCCGATGGCCTCGACAAGTTCTCTGTAAGCGAACGTTTCCGGCCCGACGGCATCGATCGTCGCATGACCGCTTTTTTTCCCCTGCTCGACCGCGAGAGCCGCAAAGTCATCCACGTAGATCGGCTGAAGCTTGTACTTTCCGTCGCCGAAGATTGCGAAAACGGGAAAGCACCTGAGCATCCAGGCGATGTTGTTGATAAGTATGTCTTCCTTGCCGAACAACACGGTCGGGCGCAGGATTGCGTACGGGATACCGGAGTCCCTTACAGCCCGCTCCAATAACGCCTTGCACTTGAAATACGGGAGATCCGAATCTTCCGACGGGTTCGTTATGCTTGTGTGGACGATCCGCTTGACTCCCGCTTTCTTCGCCGCTCCGATAAGCGTAAGCGTATTCCGCAAGGCTTTGTCATGATTGAATTCCTTGTGGTCAAACCGTACCCAATAGGTGTTGTAAAGCACCGAAGCGTCCGCCAGCGATCCCGCAAGCACCTCCGGATTTTCGAAGTTGTAAGGGTGGATTTCCAGCGCGTTCCCGAATTCATTTTCCCGATCGATCGAATTCGTCAACGTACGCAACCGAACGCCCTCGGCCATGAGCCGCCGGGCAATGTACTTCCCGGAGTATCCGAAAGCGCCGGTAACCACGTGCAATGGAGCTTTATTTCGTGCGGCCGTCATCTCCAATTGATCGGTCACCATGCGTCCGTCCGGCAAGCCTTGCGGTGCCGGACCGGTCATTCCGTATCGGGATCGCGGCAAGCCACCAAATATTTGTAGCCATATACGGCAACCTGCTCTCCCCGTTGGTTTGAAACCTTGCACTTCAAATTTCCGATTCCCCGGTCCGGTTTGCTGCGTGATCGTTTGAGATCCGACCAATACGCTTCAACGGAAAGAACATCTCCCGGCCGGACAGGGTTGAAAAGCTTAACCTCATCAATTCCCAGTCCGCTCAATATGGCCAGGTTGCCTTGGGCATCCACCACGGCGCGGGTGCACGCCGAAAGCGTATGAAGCGAAGACGCTATGAGTCCTCCGAAAATCGACGCCTTCGCAATTTCTTCATCGACATGAAACGGCAGCGGGTCAAATCGGACCGCGAAGCCGATTATTTCTTCCTTCTTGAAAACAATGGGACTGCACAAAAGGCGTTCCCCCTCTTGCAAGTCGTCCCAATAGATCTTTCTCATTTTCCCCCTATCCTCATTTCATGCAGTATGTACTCCGACCCCTCCGTTTCGGTTGCGGGTGTTCATGCCCCAACATGGGCGAGCCGTCAGCTATAGGCGGTTTGGCAGCGAAATGCTTGTAGCACAGCATGTTTATTTGACCACCGAGATCATTGTTGCCAGCATGGTCGCCACAACTTTTTCCTTACCGTTCTCAACTGCGACTACGTCCCCAGAGCACACCGTGACGGTCCGTCCGGATCTCAATACCCTTCCTATTCCTTTGAATCGCTCGCCTCTGGCCGGATACATGAAGTTCACTTTGTACTCAATGGTCAACACTTCGGAATCCGGGGCCATCAGGGTGTACGCAGCATAGCCGCATGCGCTATCGACAACCGTCGTTACCACGCCGGCATGGACGTACCCGTGCTGCTGTGTAAGCGACATATCGTAAGCGAATTCGATCACCACTTCTCCGGGCGTGATTTTGGTCAGGGCCGCGCCGATCGTCTTCATGACAACTTGTTTTTCGAAACTGGATCGGATGCGTGCCTCGTAATCGGAATCCATCGGCTTGAATTTATTCAACACGGAATCTCCACCGTATTGTTATTTTGTGGACTTCCAAGTACCTGTCTGCCAGGTTAAAGCTGCAGGCGGCGTAGCACTGGTCTTGTCCCGACAGCCTTGGTATTTCAATCTGCCGTCAAAATGCAAGAGCCGTGACCCGAAGGAACCGCCAGCTGCAAGCGGTAGTTGGATGCTGCTATCCGATGGCCATATTCACGTCAAGCGTCACTCTAAAAATGAGAAAGGAATACGATTTTTCCAAGGCGAAGAGTAACCCGTACGCGAAGCATTTCAAGAAGCAGGTTACGATCCGCCTTGACGAAAATACTATCAACTATTTTAAGAAAATGGCTGCTGACTTGGGAATGCCCTATCAGACGCTTATTAATCTTTATTTACGCGACTGTGCTGGGGCGGGAAGACGTCTATCTATCAAGTGGGATCCCGCCGCATAAAGCTGACGGTTCCTTCGGGTCACGCTTTTAGCAATTGCCGCGGGCGTTGAAGATCCTGGGCCGCGGGGCTAAAAAGCGCGGCCCTCGGCCCGCTTAAGCGCATTGTTAGATTTTCAACTTTATTTGGAGAGCAACCATTGCAATCGTTGGCGACATTGCGTACAATGTAATACAAAGAATGCAGGAGGTGTCGCCATGAGTGTCGCAATATCGATCCGACTACCTGATGGGTTGGCGAAACAACTGGAAGGTATCGCCAAGGAGACGGACAGGCCGAGGTCGTACATATTGCAAAAGGCATTGGAGGTTTACCTTGAGGATTACGCCGATCTCCAAGTCGCCCTTGATCGACTGCGAGACAAGTCTGATCACGTTATTACAAGCGAAGAAATGAGAAAAGCACTTGGCTTATAGGATCGTTTATAAAAAATCGGTCCTGAAAGATCTAAAAAAATTAGGCAAGCCAGAAGCTTCCCGCATTATGGATAAAATAGAAAAAGACTTATTAAAGCATCCTGATTCCATTCCAGTACTGAAAGGCAAGTTTGCTGGACTCAGAAAATATCGGCTTGGGGACTATCGCATTATTTACGTTCTTATCGGGGAGGAAGTAATCATATTGAGGATAGGCAACAGGAAAGAAGTCTACAATAAATAGGTTTCAGTGAATGATCGGGCTGATAGGTAACACTTTATTCCGGGCGCGGCCCATGCTCGGGGCAGTTGCTGCGCGGCGGAGCCGTGTGAAGGATCGTCTTGTACTGGCACGTGTCCAAATGCCGCCACTGCCGCTCCGGCTGATGATCGTGCAGCGTGCACGAAGCGCCGCACTCCGGACATGGCCAGCGCAAGTCGGGGGCGTGCCCGAGAACGATATGCACCTCTCCGATCTCCAACTTCAACTCGACTCGCTCCACCTGCCACGGGTCGGTGATACCCAGAATCCGGGCGTACAGCTCACGGTCCTGCATCGGCTCCCTCCGCTGCGCGTTCCGGGGAACAAACGACGTTCAAAAGCGCCGTGGCGGACAACATTATCCGACAGATGGAAAAGAGCGACAAACAAACTGACGGCCGTGACCCCAAAAACCCGTCAACCCACTACAAATTCTGAAGAGCCGGCTATCGCCAGCGATATGGAAAATGCGTATGATAGTGCGAAGGGGAAAGGAGTCGAGGCCATGAAGTTCTTGGTCGAGAATGAGCAAGAGTCTGATGGGCGTTGGATCGCCGAGGTGATCGAACTCCCAGGTGTTATGTGCTATGGAAAAACCCTCGAAGAGGCGAAACCGCGGGTCCAAGCACTTGCCCTGCGCGTGATTGCGGATCGTATAGAAAACGGAGAGGCGGGACCGGATCTAACGACCATTTCATTTGAAGCCGCATGAGCGAATGGCGTAGTAGCCGCGCCAGACAGGTATTAGCATCTCTACTTCGAATCGGTTAGACGATCAAACGTCAATCCGGTTCCCACCGCACGCTCTCATAACCTGGATTTCCGGACTTCATTTTTTCCTTTCACGACCGTGAAGAAATTGGTCCTCGTATGTTGGCCCGCATCGGGAAGCGAACGGGCCTGACACCCGAGGATTTGTAGTTATTCATATGAACGATCGGGCTGATGAGTTCTGGCGGGATCCGGTATTCACAGTATGCTTGGAGCTTCGTGACGGAGGGCGAGATGATGTTATCTCTTCGATCCGAAAAGTTGTGGAGGCGAAGCTTCAAGCAATTCAATACCCATCAAAAGTCCGTATAACGCTCGCGCTAAGCGGGTCGAGGGGCACTGGTCTTGCCCCGAAGGACAAAGCTTTTCAAGCTGCCGTCAAATTGCAAGAACTGTGACCCGAAGGAGCCGCCAGCTTCAGCGCGTAGTTAGGTGCCGTCACCGATAAACTTCACGACGATGTGCAACTTTAACAACCAAAACAATAAGCTCTTGTTCTGAAACCGAGTAAACAATTCGATACTGCCCCTGGCGGACACGATATTTGTCATTTCCTGTTAACTTCTCGGAACCAGGAGGTCTAGGATTTTCAGCGAGGCCTTTTATCCGCTTGATAATGCGGATACGATCGTTTTTAGGGAGGGCTTCTATCTCTTTGGCGGCAGACGGCTTGATGGAAAGCCTATAGCTTGCCACGTTTCCGCAGATCCTTAAGGAAATCCTCGAAGGCAAGATTCGGTTCGTGGGCTCGCTCCTCAAAAGCGGCCAAATCTTCAGCGTCTTCAGCCAAGCTCAACTTTACAGCCTTGTTGACCAATTCCGAGACGGATAGTTCCGTTTCGGCGGCCTTAAGACGCAGAGCCCTGTGGATCTGGGAATCGAAATATACCGTTGCTCTTTTCATCGCTGTTTTCATATGCCCATCATACCGCCATGACGCCATAGCGTCAAGCCGTCATATCATTATTGATCTTCGCTAATATCGTGCTCCTAACGCTCCGCTTCAGCGGGCGCCCAGCGAGAAAGGTGCGAGCCGTCAGTTGCAAGCGGTAGTTGGGCAGAATAAAAAAAACACCGCGAAAGTGGCGTAATATTCAATCAATTGGAATCGGATAAAGTCGTAACGTACAATGTCTTGCCATGAGGGAAAAATCATCATCCATCGTGAGTAGAATTCCTTTTTCCATAATGCATTGAGCCGCAATCAGACAATCGACAGTTGCGGCTGAAACACCCGCTTTTCTGCAAACGTTAGAAATATTTGCCGCTTTTATGTGATGGTCCTGGGTTGCCAATAGTATGGGGTACCCTTCCATAATCCCCATTATTTTCTCTGCTTGAGATGGCTCTTTGATCCCGGACAATAGTTCCTGATTAACTATGCCTGGGACGACCACTCGTTGTTTGTCGCGAGTCAATTTCTCCAAGAGTTGGACAACCCCTGGCATAACCCCCTTCGGCCAGTTGCGCCGCCGAAATGCCAGCGACCAAACCGACGTGTCGACAACGATCAACGGGCTTTCCGCATTTTCTTGTAATCATAGCCCGGGTCAAAATCGATCGTTCCGAACGCCTTCACCGCTTGCAAGCGTTTCCTATACTGGATATATTCGCGCAACGCCTCGTTGACCGTTTCGCGTTTCGTGCGGTGTTGCCCCAACCGTTGCGCCTCCTCGAGCAATTTCGTTTCGATATGAAGATTCGTCGGCATAATGCACCCCCATCAGCATCTACACATAATCCTACACAACTCGTCGAGGAATGCAACACTCCAATTTGGTTCTCCAACTCAGCTTTTTTTTCTGCCCAACGCTCCGGCTGAACTGCGGGCGCTCATCGAAAAAGATGCGAGCCGTCATCTGCAAGCGGTAGTTAGACGGAAATATTTTTATCACCACCAACTGTGCTCTACTAATGTGTATTTATATTTCGTCTTAATTGTAATTACAATTATTTATTAGGTATATTTCGTCTTGTGTATCAACTGAACATACTGTATTGGAATGTGAATTTTGAATGGGCGCAAATGACACGATGATGAGGACTAATGCTAATACTCGTTTGCGCTGACACATTTTGTATTTATACCTCTATGCCGGTCTAACGCTCGCGCTAAGCTGCGGGCCGAGGAGGGAACGCTTTTTCCCGACGAGGAGAGATAAAAAGCGCGACCGACGAAGGAGCCGTCAGCTTCAACCCGTTGTTAGCCCGCTCGGCGAGATTTTTGTGGTGCGGGGGTTCCGCGAAGTAGTCCTGCCACACTAAGATCCTCATCGATCAATGGCCAATGGATTCCTTCGCCTTCCCCTACAAATTCCCATTTCCTTCGTTGTGCAGTAGTCGCATGAAGTAACCGCGGGAACCAAGCCAACGGAACGATAATGCTCCTTCCATCAGTCAGTTCCACGATCAGATCATCTGCCGTTACTTTCACGGCTTGAGCACGCGGAATAACTTCAGCCTTTGAAGTACGCATCCCATGCCTCCAGAAATTGTGCCTGATATCTCGTGACGATTTTTTCCAAATTACGAAGTTCCGCCCCCTTGAATCCGTTGGAATATGCAAGCCGAATAGGTCGAAGCCAAAACTTTGCCGAGCTCTTTTCCCTCGTCACATGAATATGCGGTGGCTCCTCTCCCTCGTTGCTATAAAAGAAAAACCGATACGCCCCGATAATTTTTATCGTCGGCAATGCAATCCGTCCTCTTCACACCATTCTGCGAAGCAGGATATCAAATCTTCCATCGGTTCTCATCATTCCCGGCATAGCCGGGCCAGACGCTCCGCTTCTGCGGGCGCTCATGCCTCAACAATGGCGAGCCGGCAGCTCCAGCCGGTAGTTAGACGCCTTCAATATTTTCTGGAACTTCGGGGAGTTGCGCCCCATGCCACACCGCGACAATCCATACTTTTTTCCCAACGGCGCGATAGAAAAATCGATATGGCGCAACGATATCTTCCCTGTGCGGAAGACTTGGAAACTCTGGGATCTGCCGCCCGGAGTCAGGAAACTTGTTCAACCGTCGCAAGACGGTTTCAACACGCCGCCGGAAACGACGAGCGGCTTCACGATTTTCTCTCTGGATATAATTGATAGCGGAAATGATCTGGGCGCGAGCGGATGGCGTGAATAGTATTTTCGCCATTTAGCCTTCCGCGAGCAGGGAATCCAATTCCGCCATAACCGTGTCGAGATCGTACCCCTTCCCCGCTGCAATTTCCCTGTCCCCCTGGGCCAAGAGGCGAAGAAGTTCGAGATCGTGTTCCTTCTTTTCATATGACTCGGTACTCTCTATCACCACAGCAGATCGCCCCCGCTGCGTGATAAAAACCGGCTCTTTCGAGACCCGGACACGCTTCACAATAGCTGCTGCATCTTGGCGAAGATCGGAGATCGGAATGATATTCGGCACCTTGCCAATCAGAGTCACCTCCTATAGTACATCTAAGAGTACCACTGGCAGAAACACATGGCAAGGTGCCTACGGTGTAAAAATGAAAGTGCGTCTAACGCTCGGGCTAAGCTGCGGGAACTGAACGAGAAAGAGGTTAGCCGTCAGATTCAGCCCGTTGTTAGGCATCAACATATAATTCTTGAGGAAAATAAATATTGATCGTTTTCTTAACCTTTTCTAACCATTCAGCACGTTCACTTTGCGTGCTTGTGACAACAACCCGAAACATTTCCCGACAGAAATTATTTACCCCACAAAGATCAAATATGCATTGTCTCCATATGAGTTCGAGTGGGTCACCAAATACTTCCTGTTCTCGTTCTTCTGGTGTATTCGATGTATTAAAGACGATAGCAACTTTCGCCTTTAATAATCCGATCGGAATCCCTTCACCAGCGTTCCCTTCCAGAAAGTTATATGCAACCCCAGGACGTAATACTCTGTCGATCCATCCCTTCAAAATGGCGGGAGGTTGTCCCCACCAATTTGGATGAACTATGACAATTCCATCGGCAGAAGCAACCTCCCGGCAATGAGTTTCGATTATATTTGGAACAACGGCCGTGTCCGGGATTTCCGCGCTCGATAGAATCGGGTCAAATTTTTCCGCGCACAAATCATGAAAGCGGACCTCGTGTCCGTTCCGACTCAGTTCATCCGCGGCAGTCCGCGCGATTGCATGATTGAAGCTCTGGGAATTTGGGTGCGCGAGAATCACGGACACGATCATTTCTTTACCACCTATGGTTGTATGCCTTGTATCTTGCCTTCAGCCTCCGATTCGAGCATTGTCGAAGCGGAGATCGTTGGCGGACGGCAGCTCGGTTTGCCTATGGCTCGACAGGCCGTGCGTTAGCTTGGGCGCCGTTCGCCTCTCGTTCAGAAGCCCGAACATCTTCGAAAGACCCGGAAATAATACGGGCCTTTTTTATTGATGGAATATGGACAAGGAGGAACCTCGTCGCCCCAAGGAACCGCATGAAACACGGACTCCCGGCCGCTGCTAAGGAACATTCCTTGTCAGTTCAGCCAACATGTTGTTCCGAGCGTCAAATAGTCGGATCACCAAGGCGCGGGTGCCGCCAATGTTGTATTTTGTGTTGAAGTTGACCCTCTCCCCGTCCCGGCAGGAAAGAGCCTGGATCTCCGTCAGGACACCATTGCTGTCGAGCGATGAGAGCGTAACCCTTGATGCCCTTGCCCCATGAATGTTCAGTATGATATTCGCGTTCGGCCTGAAGAAGTTGCCCCCGCCCACATCCCACATGCTCACCTCAAGCGAGGCGTTGTTCTGACTGTATGGCCGAGTCTCGACAACCGCCGTGCCAAGCTCGGCGCCTGCCGAGCCGACTGCCAGCATCAAAAGACAGACGACAATGAAGGATCTCACGGTATTCCTCCTTGATCTGCTCGCTACTTCATCGAACACCTCGGCTTCATACAGGGATGAAAAGCCTATCTTCTTATATATTTTGATCCTTCCATGGCCTTCTTCATGGCAGGTGTGCCTCTCTGTTTCTGCAGCGGCACAAGGGCATTGCCTTCGAGCCTGAAGTCAATGCTGTTCCCTTGAGGTCCCCCTGTCAGCGTAATGATATCCCCCTTTACTCCATAGGTCATCTTAAGCACCGTGATGCTCCCTTTAAACGTACCGCTGGGGGTAAGCTCCCTTGCGCCCGCAAGACAAGTACCATCGGGGTGCAGTTGAATATATTGGAACGGGTCTACTGAAAGAAAATATTTTCCGGCGATCCCGTTATCAGCACCCGCTGCCTGATTTGCTCCGGCCACATAACCGGCAAAGATCAAGCATACGATCATCATACACAGACTATTTGATCAACTCATTTTGACTCTCCTTGATTGGTTGATATGCAGAGCCGTTAACTTCTGTCATCGACGTCATGCCGCTCTATTTCCTATAACATTCATTCTGTGAGGGTTGTTCATTGAGCACATAACGCTCCGCTTCAGCTTGTATCTTGAATTGGTATCTTCGATCTTGTTTATTGAATCTGCCTCGGGACGCCGAGGCGGAGGGGGGAAGGTGAATCTGTGCTTCAGCTGAGACCTTCGAGTCTGGCCCGCAGATCAGAT